>DATBSH010000046.1:0-14033 GCA_036559885.1 Pyrinomonadaceae bacterium | reverse complement strand
GCCGGTATTTGAGATGAAAGGCACAGCGAACAGAATGAGGAGGACGACAAACGGAGCCGTCAGCATTACGACTGTTTCCAGATAATCCGGCATTAACGACAACACGCCGTAAAGCCAGAGAAAAAAGAAATCGGGTTTGGGGGCTGTGTTGATTTGAGTGGGATCGGGGATGCCGTGCGGACCCTCCGGGCCGAAGTAGGCAGCGCAGAAAGTTATGCCCAACAGAACGAGGCCGCTGAAAATCAAATCCTTGCTAATCGCTTTCGGAAAGAAAGGCACGCCGTCCTTTTTCAGCCCTGCCTCGTAGTCCTTTATATATGTCTCTTTCGTGACGAGTTTGCCCGGAACCGGGTATTCATTAATCCCTTTCGTAAGCACCAATCTCAAATGTAGGCTGACAATGGCGATTATGGTGCCCGGAATGACGAAGACGTGCAGCGTAAAGAAGCGCGAAAGAGTCTGGCCTGCGATGATCGGACCGCCAAGCATCATGTGAACAATCGCCGGTCCCATCAAAGGCACACGGCCCGCCATCGCAGCTCCAATACCCAGACCCCAATAAGCGTCCTGGTCGAAACGGAGAACCTGTCCCGTGAAAGCCATGCCGAGTGTGCAGAGCAGCAGCACGACTCCCGAAATCCACGTCATCTCGCGCGGGTACTTGAACGCGCCGAAAAGAAAGACCTGGATAAGATGGGCCAACATGATCGCAACCATGAAATTTGAACCCCAGTTGTGCATGGCGCGCAGAAACCAACCGAACTGTTGTTGATAGTTCAAGTATTCAAGGCTGGTGTAAGCCTGGCTCGCTGACGGTACATAGACCAATGCGAGGCAGATGCCGGTAACAATCTGGATCATGAAACACAGTAGCGTTCCGCTGCCGAAGACGTAAAACCAACTGCCCGAGGTGCGCGGCACGGTGTGGCCCGCAGTAGCCGCATAGATCTTACTGATGTAAATTCGATCGTCGATCCAGATCGCAATTTTTCGTAATCTCTCAATCATGACTCACCATTCTCGTGTCACCCGGTCGCTACCGCCGGTGCTGATTTCAAGCCGGCTGGTTCAAGGTCGGCAGCTGGCCGCCATGTATCCACAATTGGCCGTTCTCGATCTTGTACTTGTATTCGTAAAGTCCGCGTGGCGGTGGTCCGGATGCATGCGAACCGTCTTCGTAGAAGGCGCCGCCGTGGCACGGACACATGAATAGGTGCGATTCCTGAAACCAGCGCACCGGACACCCGAGATGAGTGCAATTGATCGCAAAGATTTGAAACTTGTCACCATCCATCCGCCGCACCCAGCAAGGAATATCCGCAGTCTGACCATCCCATGCGTGTGTGTAGGGATTACGAAATTTCGCGATGCGCGTCTGGTTCTCAGGGAATGTTGCGAGTGATCCAAGTGCAATCCACGATGTGAATCCACCTTCGTTACGGAAGCTCGAAAGGACGAAGCCAAGCACAGGTATTGATACCAGCGTGGCGGCGATGCCATTGAGAATAAACCCGAGCTTGAGCAGAAAAGCCCGTCGCGGCATTTCGATGTGTAATCTCTCAGGTGCTTCCGCGCTTATTACTTGAACCTCTTTGACTGCCATCGCCTTGGTGCCTCCATTACTAAGTTCCGATCCAACTCATTTCGGGTAGTGAGTGGCTTTCTCTGTGCAACCTCTGTGTTTTCTGTGTCTCCGTGGTGTAGTTTTCTCAAGTCCCACTGACCACAGAGACACAGAGAACACAGAGGTTGCACAGAGATATTCAAATTAGGTCACTCCTCGATTTTGCGTTCAGTAAGCTCATCTCTTATTAGCCGCTACGTTTGTTGTTTGCCGTCGCGCTGCGAGCCACGCGACGACGTCCGCTATTTCCTGCACTGACATGGGATGGCCGGGGACATTTCCGCGCCAGTCGGGTTTTCCCATGTCAGCGCGGCCGACGACGACAGTAGTGCGGAGGCCTTGATCGCTAACCAAGTTCAGAAAATTCGGATCAACGATCGAGCCTGCCGATCCGCCATCGCCATGTGTTCCGTGACAACTCTCACAATAAGTTTTGTAGGTCGCGGCGCCCCGGGTAGCATCCCCTGTTTCGGAAGTCTTTGCAGAGATATTGTTGGTCACCGCGGATGGACCACTGGTTATTTCAGTTTTGTCGATGCTGTAGCGAGGAAGTTCGACACCTTTGAACTCATCAGACTTGGACCAGCGTGAACGCATTCCGGTCACGAGCAATTCGATTTGCTGGTCCGTGAGATGACCGCCAGCCTGTTCAGAAAACGCAGGCATATTCGTCCCGGCTCTGCCTTTCCAGATCACCTGACGCATTGCGTCGTCAGTGACGTACGCAAGATAGAGCGGGTCGTTAAGTGAAAGCGCAGCACCACGTCTTCCATCCACACCGTGACAACCGGCGCAGTTCTGGGTGTAGAGTTGATTGAAGTCATTGATCTCAGCGGGAGCCCGCCAACGTTCAGCTTCAGAGGGTTGACCGGGCAGATGCGCACTGCAACCTGTTAGCAGTGCGATCATTAATACAACCGCAATAGCGATTCCGATTTGCAATCTTCCGGTCATCGCTCTTCCTCCTGGTCAGGCATTACTCCTGGTGCTTCTACTCCCGCTCTCGCGGCCAACGGCCACGACTGTGCAGTCTCAACCTCTTTTGAGTGAGCGACGATGAAACCCGTAATCAACCCGAAGGCGACTTGCGACGCGATGAACCATCCCCACGCAATTCTGGAATTAAGCGCGGGATTAATTAGACGTAGAGTTGATGCAACAAATGCGGTCCATAAAACCGGCGCCAGGAAACTTCCCCAGAAGGCCGTGAAGCGCGAAGGCATCATCGGCAGGATCGCCGCATACAGTAGACCCACAAGTAATGAAATGATTCCATGACTCAAGAGCGCGACAACGAAACCAGAGAGGTGAAAGGCTTTCAATTCTGCTGGACCAGCCTCAGCCAAAGACGGCAGGGCCGCAGCCGCAAGCAGGTTGACTGGATACCAAACACTTCCTTGAGCGATCAGTCCATAGAGACAGGCGATGATCGCCATTCCGACACCGCCGACAGCACCGCCAAAAAGTCCGGCAGTGTAAGGATGAATTCTAACGGGAATGTAGACGCGATGGCCTTCCGCACCGGCTTGCAGGTGCGCAACTCTTCGAGTTGAGCGCACAAATATCGGCTCGGGCGTGGGAGCGATTGCAACTAGTTCCTCTTTCGGCACCGGCAACACATCACGCAACCAACCGACCGCACCAAAGAGGATCACCACCAACCCCACAACGCTAACTGCGAGGCTCGTTACTAGTCCGGCAGCCAGCAGAGCAAGACCGAACGCGGTGACAAATGGCCACGGAGTAGGTGCGGGCACCTCGATAACGTTTGAAGTCTGTGTCCGCTCTTCAGGCGGCATGTTTCACTCACCTCCCGATAACGTAGACGACAGTAAAAACGACAATCCACACTGCATCGACAAAGTGCCAGTACCAGGAAATCATCTGCAGTCGCTCGCGATGCATGATGGTTACGAAACCACGCAAACTAAAGACGAATACCAACAACAAAAGACACATCCCGACGATGACGTGGGTGGCGTGCAAGCCTACAAGCGAGTAGAACGTCGTTCCGAACAGATTAGTGCTAATCGTTAGTCCGTCGTGATAGATAAGCTTGCGCCACTCGACGGCCGTCATGGTGAGAAACAGGCCAGCCAGGACAATTGTCGCGAACCAGAACAGCTTGAAGAGACCCACACGATCCCGATTGAAAGCGCGTTCAGCTACCACGATCGTGACGCTGCTCGAGAGCAAAAAGATCGTGGCGAGCACAGGCAGAGTCAACACCTCACGCGGCGTCGGACCCGTCAAACTCTTGCCGATATAAAAGAGATAGCCCGCGACAAAAATTGAGAAGAGAGTAGTCTCAGTCAAGATCAGGCAGACAATAGCTACCTTCCGAGGCGACGGTAAACTCCAGTCGCTAGGTTCAAAGGCCAAGGGCAAAGATGCGTCGTTGATCATCGATTATTCTCCTTCGCTCCTGCCTCACTCGTACTTCCAATCCGGGTCTTCCGGATGTTTTAGGTCCCAAAGCGGACGACGACTGCGAACTGTTGGCATCGTCGCGAAGTTGTAATCAGGGGGCGGCGAACTCGTGGACCATTCAAGCGTCCACGCATCCCACGGATCATTGCCAACCAGTTCACCCTTCTTGGCGGAACGGACAATGTTGATGGTGAGCATAAGAATGGCGGTCGCTTGAAAGAGAGCTCCTACCGTAGCGATGAAATTAAGCGTGTCCCAGCCACGCCCAGCGTCGTAAGTGAAAATGCGTCGCGGCATCCCCAGCAAGCCCGCGAAGTGCTGGGTATCAAACGTCAGATGGAACCCGATAAGGAACAGCCAGAAGTGCCACAGTCCCAGTCGACGATCGAGTAGGCGGCCCACCGCTTTCGGATACCAGTAATAAAAGCCAGCGAAGATGCCGAAGAGAAATGCACCGACGAGCGTGTAGTGAAAGTGGGCGACGACGAAGTAGGAGTCCGTCAGCTGCCAGTTGAACGGAGCAACAGCCAGCATCACACCCGTCAAGCCCGCGATCAAAAACTGAAAGAGAAAGGCGATGCAGAAAAGCATCGGCAAATCGAAACGAATCTTGCCGCCGTACATTGTGCCGAGCCAATTGAAAATCTTGATCCCTGTGGGCACGCCAACGAGAAACGTGGAAATGGCGAAGAAGGTATTACCGACTGAAGTCATCCCGACTGTGAACATATGATGTGCCCACACACTCATGCTGATAAGACCGATCATCGCTGTTGCGCCCACCATGACGGGGTAGCCAAAGATCGGCTTGCGCGAAAAGACCGGAACGATTTCAGAGAGGCAGGCGAACGCCGGAATCATCAGGATGTAGACCTCAGGGTGTCCGAAGATCCAAAAGAAATGCTGCCAGATCACAGCGGAACCGCCGGCTTGCGTATCGAAGAAATGGCCACCCGGATAACGATCAATCAGCAGCATGATTTGCGCCCCCGAAAGCCCAGGCAGTGCCAGCAGGATCATGAAGTTCGTTACGAGCATCAGCCAGACAAGCAGTGGCATGCGCATCAACTTCATGCCCGGACAGCGTAGCGCGATGATGGTGGCGATTACGTTGATTGCCGACACGGTGCTGCCAAGGCTCGTGAGCAGCAGGCTTAGAATCCAGTAGTCAGTGCTGTGGCCGCGAGAGAATGCGCGCGCAGTAAGCGGCGCGTAAGCGAACCAACCGACGTCCGGTGCAGAGCCGTGTCCCGCCAGGCCCGGTGCACCGAGATAACTGAAATACAGGAGTAGTCCGCCAAAGAGGAACATCCAGTAGCCGAAAGCATTGAGACGTGGGAACGCCATGTCGCGCGTTCCAATCATCAGCGGCACGAGGTAGTTGCCGAATCCGGCAATGATCGGCATTCCCACCAGAAAGACCATCGACGTACCGTGCATGGTAAAGAATCGGTTGAACACCTCGGGTTCAAGCAAGGCGTTATTGGGGATGACAAGCTGCAAGCGAATCGCGACCGCCATCAGCCCTGCGACTACAAAGAAACCAAGAGCCGTACCGATGTACATCAGGCCCAGTTTCTTGTGATCGACGGTGACGACAAGACCATGCAATCGATCAATGAATGAACTGTCCAACGCTACGTCGGCTGGTATTGTTATTTCCTGAGTTGCCATGCCGCTTTCCCTTCCTATTTGAGCGTCTGCAAGTAAGCAACAAGCTGGTCCACTTCTTGATCACTCATCTGCATATTCGGCATCAGACAGCCCACCTTGCTCCTCTGTGGATCACGTATCCACTGGCGGAGGCTATCCGGAGTATTCGGGGCTGCACCTGCCGCCAACGTCTCGCGGCTCATCAAGTGCGTGAGGTCAGGACCGAACTTTCCTTGTGCTGACGTACCACGAAGGGTGTGGCAATTGACGCAGGAGTTGGTAAAGAATACCTTGCGACCTTCAGCGACGTTCGTAGCTAGTGCAGCGGACTGTTGTTGCTCTCTGGCCCACCGATCAAACTCGTCGGGTGGATGCACGACGACACGGATCAACATCCGTGCGTGCTGTGTGCCGCAGTACTCGGCGCAGTTGCCGAGATAGGTTCCCGGAATGGTCGGCTCGATCCACATAAGGTTTTCCTTGTTGGGGATTAGATCAGTCTTGCCGGCAAGTTGGGGTACCCAAAAGCTATGTGCGACATCAGCTGACTGTAGCTTGAGAAACGTAGGTTGCCGGCTGTTTGCAGTACTGGCTGGGACGTGTAGTTCGTTCGCCGTCACGATTCCCAGTTCCGGATAACGTATCTCCCACCACCACTGGTGTCCGACGACCATAGCTTGAACTGCGCCTGGCGGTGACTTTCTATTTTGTATGTCAGCGATCGTCCGCGACGTCACCAGGATCAGCACGAAGACGATCAAGATCGGCATTACTGTCCAGGCAAGTTCTATCTGATTACTGCCGTACACTTGTGGCGGCTCGCTCGCTTCATCTCCTGCACGATGTCGGAAACGAATAATCGAGTAGAGCAGCAGACCAGCTACGACAACGAAAATAACTGCGCACACTGCAAGTACCAGAAACGAAGTCTCTTTGATTTCTTGAGCTGGCTGCGCTAGAGGGCTGAAGATGTTAGTGACGCCGTCGTTTTTTCCGAACGCGGGTTCGACGTGGCCAAGGCTGATGATCCACATACACGCCAGCGCAAAAGTGATTAATGCTCGCATCAGGCAGCTTGGTATTGGTATGAATGCTCTCAAGCCTATCGCTCCTTCCGACTTCAGCGTCCACGCGAGTACAACTTCGTCTTGGCGCACCGTGCGCAACGGATGTACCAGATGAGGAGGCTCGATTTCTGCGGCTATAACCAGATCAACGAGGAGATTGCCGGATTTGCCGGAGTGTACTTGAGTGTTCTCGAGGACGAGGGCCGACACTTGCTGCAGCGACAGTGCCCGTGCTGGCACAATGGTCCTCGCCTATTGATGAGACTCCGTTTGGGATTTCACAGTAGGCGAAGACGTCTGCGCTCCCAAACAACGAATCGATCAGCCTGACGTTACATTGGCAAATAGATTGCTTTAAGCGTCGAGCATGGATGCTGGATACATTACTGCTCTCGCCGCGCTGGGCGGTGCGGCACTCGGCGGTTTTACATCTTTCGCGACTTCCTGGACCACTCAGCGCGCACAAATGAATGCGGCACAAAGCGCTAGCAGTAAATCCCGACGCCAAAAGCTATACAAAGTGTTTATCGATGATGCCGCGAAGATGTATGGAGACGCACTGATCCATGACAAGCTGGAACTGTCGGGCCTAATTGAGTTGCACGCAATTGTCAGTCGAATGCGTGTTTTTTCTTCTGCCCCAGTAATTGAAAACGCAGTCAGAGTTGTACGGGTTATCACTGAAACTTACGACCAACCAAATAAGAGCCCGATGGAAATCGAAGAGATGATTCAGAACGGAAGCGTAGATCTACTTAGGGGGTTCAGCGAAGCATGCCGACAGGAGTTTGAAACGAAATTAAGGATATGAGTAGTCACACATCGGAATTGATCACGATCACGCAAGCGTTCCCACTCTGCAACGCTATTAGTCGCAAAGAGGACGATCTGTATTTTCTTGACCTCACACTTGCACTTGCTGGAAAAGGTGAAGGTCAGGTCAGGCCGAATCCGCTTGTCGGCGCTGTTGTTGTGAAGAATGGCCTTATTGTTGGCCAGGGCTTTCATCGTTATGCGGGAGTCAAACATGCTGAGGTTTTGGCACTTGAAGAAGCCGGCGAGCTCGCGAAAGGCGCAACGGTCTACATTAACCTGGAGCCCTGTTGTCACCGCGGGGGCGGCAAACGTACTCCTCCGTGCTGCGATGCTTTGATTGCCGTACAAGTGAAAAGGGTCGTCTGTTGCATCACGGATCCGAATCCCAGAGTTAACGGCGGAGGGATCACAGCCCTGCGCGAGGCTGGTATCGCTGTGAATGTTGGCCCAAGAACTTCCGCGGCACGATTACTAAATGCTGAGTACCTAAGATCAATCGTCACGTCGAACGCTTCACCAGAGGCATCTTTGATAGAGCTTCTCTTTTGATAATCTATTTGGTGTGATTCGTGGATCGTTATGTCGGCGAGAAGAGCGATTGACGAGAACACACGTTACGGTTTACTTGCCCTTGAAAGCGGCCTCTCGGCGCTCCGTAAAGCTCATCACTCCTTCGATCGCATCCTCGCTCGCGAGAATCTGCGGCAAAAGCGCGGCGAGGTGTTCTTTGGCGGCGCCCATCCCCTTGGTCTTCGCCATGCGCGCGTTCGCGAGCGTCCCTTGGACGCCAAGGGGTGCCTGCTTTGCGATCAGGTGCCCAAGGGCACGCGCCCTGTCAACTTGTTGTCCTTTGGGTACGACTTCTTGCACGAGGCCAATCCGTAACGCCTCAGCCGCACCGAACTCCTCGGCGGTCAATAAGAATCGCATCGCGTTGCCCCAGCCGAGATACGCGGGCGCACGGATGGTGGCGCCGCCAAAGGGGAGAATTCCCCGACCGATCTCGAGCTGTCGGAAGCGAACGTCGTCGGAAGCGATGACGATATCGCAGGCAAGCGCGAGCTCAATCGAAAGGGTATACGCCATGCCGTGGACCGCCATGACGACGGGCTTGGGAACCGGCTCGCCCCAAATCCCCCATGGATCGAACCTTCCTCCGCCTGCGAGCGCCATCGGGCCCTTCCGTGTGACGACGGGAGCGACCGCCGCAAGATCCAGCCCGGAAGAAAAGTGATCGCCATGCGCGAACAAGACGCCGACCCTCAACTCGCCGTCAGTCCCAAGCTGCTCATATGCCGCCGCTAACGCATCGAGGCTTTCCAGATCAAACGCGTTCCGCTTCTCGGGCCGATTGATACCGATCATCAGCACATGTTCATCTCGCTCCACTGTAATTCGCGTCGACATCGCCAGCGCCTCCTTTGAGTTGACTGAGAAGACTACTTGAGACCGCGCAATCCTACCGATTATGGATTATGAGGCAAAGCCTTAACCGGGATTACAGAGCGCTTGTAATTCGTTCGGCGGATCCGCTGAATGTCGGCGTCGCGCTCAAAAATAACCACCGCGTCCCGGCAATTCCGACAAACGCTTTTTCTAAACCTGCAAATACCTCGCTTATTCAACCAAAACTGCAGTCGCTCTCTTTGGAATATCCATTGCCAGACACGGGTCGTCTGAGAATTGTGAGGTTACACATGAGTACTCCAACACGGGTTAAAGAAGCACCCGCTGAAACACTGACTGAAACACTTCGATCCAAACTGAGCAATCCGGCGAGTACTCCGGATTTCGACCTGCACGGCACCGTCAATGAAGTGCTGAATGACGTCGGACTAACAGGTGCAGATAGTGGAGGCAAACTCACGTTCTACGGTCAGGATCCGATCATTCCCAGTCGCCATCGATTTGGCGCAATGGCGGCGGTGGGCCTGGCTGCGAGGAGCATCGCGTTGGCAGCGCTTTGGAAATCCCGAACGGGAGAAGGACAAGACATACATGTCGACGTGCGGAAAGCTCTCCGACGTTTCTACGGTTTCTTTGAAGGGAAATGGGAAACGATCAATGGACGTGGTCCGGTGATGGTGGATCGAAATAACCCGTTTTGGGAGATTCCGCTTTTCCGCAAAACACTCGATGGGCGTCACGTGGTGGGCATCAACATTTACCCTGGGCTGCACTCGCGCGCTGTCAATTTCCTGAAGTCCAGCGACAGCCCGGAATCCGTCAACAATGCCATTTCGCAGTGGCGGGCTAACGAGTTAGAGACGGCCGCCCAGGAGGCCGGGCTTCCGTTCGCCATGGTGCGTACCAACGAGGAGTTTCTCAAAGAGCGGCAGTTCACCGAAGTGCTCTCCAATATGCCGCTGATCACCCTGGAAAAAATCGGGGAGAGTGAGCCGGTACCGTTTAAGCGGGGCGCGAAGAACCCATTGGACGGCATTCGCGCACTCGGCATGGGACACGTGATTGCCGGAGCAGCAATCGGGAGAGATCTGGCGTACTACGGCGGCGACGTCCTCAACATCTGGAGGCCTACTGATACGGAAATCGATGCCTTTGTGTGGGACGTACAGGTTGGAATGCGTTCCACGATATTGGATGGCTCCAAAGAAGATCGTGGCAAGTTCGATGGCCTTCTGAAAGATGCCGACGTGTTTTTCTCGAATCGCCGTCCCGGTTATTTGGAGAGATATGGCCTCACCGCGGAGGAACTGAGCGAGAAGAAGCCTGGATTGATTCACGCCAAAGTGGTTCTCAATGGCGAACGTGGTCCCTGGTCGAATTGGGTCGGCTTCGACGAAGTCGGCGCAGCTATATCCGGCTCGTTTGCGATCGAGGGAACGCTCGCTCAGCCGTCCATGCCGCCGATCGTCCCGTTCTGCGACAACGTCGTCGGCTGGCTTGGCACAGCCGGCATTCTTGAGGCACTGCGACGCCGGGCCACCGAGGGAGGCAGCTATCGCGTCGTCGTGTCTCTGACGAGAACCGTTCTGTGGCTGATCTCCCTGGGGATATTCGATAAGGCCTACGCAAAGGAAACTGCCGGCTCCACGGACGAACACGCGAACGTCGCTCCTGATCTCTTTACCGCTGAAACTCCGTTGGGCACGTATCAAGGCATGACCGACCAAGTCGTTTTGTCCAAGACTCCGGGTTCATTCCGGACCGTGCTTGTCCCACGGGGCTCGTCAAAACCGGAGTGGCTGGAGGCGAGATAAATACTTCGCGCGGAGAGCGCGTGTTGGATAGGAGCGCTCAAGAACCTGATTGGAATTTACATATGGAAATCTTAAAGGAGAAATGAATATGTCATTCGAGAAACCGATTCGTCGGATCGCTATTGTCGGTACCGGAGTCATCGGTGCGAGTTGGGCTGCACAGTATCTGGCTCGAGGATTCGATGTTATCGCCACAGATCCTGCGCCAAACGCGGAAGCGAACCTTCGCAAATATGTTGACGAGGCTTGGCCGTCGCTTACGAAGATCGGGTTGTCACCTGGCGCATCACGCGATCGACTCAGTTTCACGACCAACATGAAGGAAGCGCTTTCGCAAGCGGACTTCGTTCAGGAGAACGGACCCGAGCGAGTCGACTTCAAAATCAAGTTGTTCGCTGACATGGATGACGCGACGCCCGTCGATTCGATCATTGCTTCAAGTTCTTCAGGCATCACACCAAGCGTGATGCAAACCAACGCGAAGCACGCCGAGCGGATATTGATTGGTCATCCTTTCAATCCGCCACACATCATTCCTTTGGTCGAAGTCGTTGGGGGAACGAAGACCTCTCCTGAAGCAATTCAACGAGCGATCGCGTTCTACGCCTCTATCGGAAAGAAGCCAATCAAGCTGAACAAGGAACTTCCAGGTCACGTGGGCAACCGGCTCCAGGCGGCACTCTATAAAGAGATCATGTACCTGATTCAAGACGGCGTGCTGAGTGTCAGCGATGCAGATGATGCAGTTAGCTATGGTCCAGGACTTCGCTGGGGCGTGATGGGTCCGAGTTTGCAGTGGCATCTTGGCGGTGGCGCGGGCGGAATCAAACATTTCGCTGAGCACCTGATGCCCGGGCTCTTTGAAATGATTAAGACACTCAAGGCTCCCGAAATGAATGATCAGCTTAAGCAAACGCTCATTGACGGCGTTCTGGACATCGCCGGCAATCGTTCCGTCGAGCAACTCGCGCAAGCGGAAAACGAAGAACTTCTTGGACTGATCAAACTCCGCGAGGGCAGTGGACGCAGTTCGGAAACTGCACCTGCGAATGGGAAAGCGTCAGAGCGAGTCTACTTCCTGGATGTCAGTGGCGGACGTATTGAGTCTCTCAATCCTGATGGCTCCGATCGTCGCGTGGTACTCGATGGACTCAAGAGAATTCCTGACGGAATTGATATTGATGAAAAGGCCGGCCACATCTACTGGACGAACATGGGAAACCCCAAAAAGAACGACGGTTCAATCGAGCGCTCGAACCTCGATGGAACAGATCGCATAACCATTGTGCCTGAGGGCGCGACCTTCACACCTAAACAACTAAAGCTCGATAAACAAGGCGGCAAGGTCTACTGGTCGGATCGCGAAGGCATGCGCGTCATGCGCGTCAACTTCGACGGTTCGCAGATCGAAGCGCTCGTTGACACGAGTGAGGGTGATGCACGTCCTGGACGTGACGAGACTAAATGGTGCGTTGGCATCGCAATCGACCACGACGGCGGCAAGATCTATTGGACTCAGAAGGGCAGTGACAATGCCAACGAGGGTCGTATCTTCCGCGCCAATATCAATATACCAAAAGGTGAGAAGGCGGCAAATCGCACTGACATCGAAGTGTTCTTCGACAAACTGCCTGAGCCGATAGATCTGGATCTGGATCTCGCCAAGCGAATGATCTATTGGACCGATCGTGGCAACGCTCCAAAAGGCAATACCGTAAGTCGAGCGCCAATCGACAAGCCCGGAAAGGATCAAGAGATTCTCATCAACGATCTGATGGAAGGCATCGGACTGTCGTTGGATCTCAAGCGCGGACGTATGTTCTTCGCCGATCTCGGCGGTTCGGTCTATTCAGCAAAACTCGACGGCTCCGAAAAGAAAGAATTGGTGATGGCGCAAGGGAACCTGACCGGCGTGGCCTATGCTGACTTCGCACAGGCTGAACGCAGCAAACGCGACGATGGTCCGCGTCTTATCCCGTAATCGAGACTTGTTGCGATTCGCCAAATTGTCGATTGCCAATTTGGTTTCGGGTAAATCGGCAATTGGAAATTGGAAATTGGCAATCGGCAATCGGCAATCAAGATTATGAGTCAGCGATTGAAGGAGAACTGATATGGCTACTGAAAGAAAAGAAATTAAGCAACCCAAACCACTGCCGGCGCCCAACGTCGATTTCTATGAATTCGCCGCGGATTTGCCCGCCGAAGAACTGGCGATTCTTAAGAAAGTGCGCGCCTATGCGGAGACGAAGGTCCAGCCGATCATTAACAAGTATTGGGTCGAGGACTCGTTTCCGTTCGAGCTGCTCCCGTCGTTCAAGGAGTTGAAGATCGCCGGTATCGGCATGAACGGCTACGGCTGCCCCGGTGGCAGTCCGCTGCTAGGCGGACTAGTTGCTATGGAATTGGCGCGAACCGATGCTTCGTTCGCGACCTTCTTTGGCGTCCACAGCGGCTTGGCGATGAATTCCATTTACCTCAACGGCACCGAAGAGCAGAAGCAGAAGTGGCTGCCTCCCATGGCTCGTGGGGAAAAGATCGGCTGCTTCGCTTTGACCGAGCCACTGGTGGGCTCGGGAACGGCCGGCGGTATGACGACGACGGCGAAGCGCGAAGGCGAGACCTGGGTTCTCAACGGCCAGAAGCGCTGGATCGGCAACGCGCCGTGGTGCGACATCTCGATCGTCTGGGCGCGCGACGTCGCCGACAACCAGGTTAAGGGCTTCATCGTCGAGAACAAGACGACGCCCGGATTCAGCGTCGAGAAGATGCAGAACAAGATTGCGCTGAAGGTGGTCCAGAACGGCGAGATCACGATGAAGGACTGCCGGGTGCCGGACGCAAATCGTCTCCAGGGAGGCACAGGAACGTTCCGCGACACCGCGCGCGTGCTGCGCGGGACGCGCCATTACTGTGCGTTGGAAGCGACGGGTCTCCAGATGGGGGCCTATGAACATGCCCTCAAGTACGCCCAGGAGCGCTTGCAGTTCGGCAAGCCGATCGGATCGTTCCAGCTTATTCAGGAACTTCTCGCAAAGATGCTGGGCAATATCGTTGCCTGTCAATGCATGATGGCTCGCTCGGTGCACTTGGAAACCGAAGGCAAGCTGACCGACGCCCACGCGGCACTTGCCAAGGCGTTCTGTACGTCAAAAGCGCGCGAAACGGTCTCGTGGGCTCGTGAGGCACTCGGCGGTAACGGGATCCTGGTCGACTACAACG
>DATBSH010000045.1:0-15320 GCA_036559885.1 Pyrinomonadaceae bacterium | reverse complement strand
CGGCGAAGTGACACGGCGCTCGGTCCTCGATGCACTGGAGGCACGGTATCCGATGCTGCGTGGGACGATTCGCGACCATGTCACAGGAGAGCGCCAGCCGTTCCTGAGATTCTTTGGCTGCGGCGAGGATTTAACCCACGAACCGCCTGACGCGCCACTGCCGCACGAAATTGTGTCAGGAGCGGAGCCGTTATACGTCATTGCCGCACTCGCCGGCGGTTAAGTATTTCTGAGGACAAATTTCCTGGTGACTCGCGATTCGTGTTCCGACGTATTCCCTGAAGACAGTCGCCCGCCAGTAACGATACGAGGAAAAATTATGACAACAAGCAGCACGAACACTATCCGACTCCACCGAGTGCTCCAGGCAACGCCGGAGAGAGTTTATCGGGCATTCCTTGATGCAAACGCAATGGTCAAGTGGCTTCCACCGAATGGATTCACGGGCCAGGTTCATCATCTCGACGCCAAAGTCGGAGGCACTTACAAGATGTCGTTCACCAATTTCACCACCGGCAAGAGCCACTCGTTCGGTGGAGAGTATCTTGAGCTAACACCACACGAACGTATCCGCCATACTGACAAATTCGACGACCCGAATCTGCCCGGAGAAATGCAAACGACGATCACGTTGAAGCAGGTGTCTGTCGGGACAGAGTTGAACATCGTGCAAGAGGGAGTGCCCGGTGTCATTCCGCCTGAGGCTTGCTATCTCGGTTGGCAGGAATCGCTGACGCTGCTTGGAAAACTAGTCGAGGCTGAAATTCCGGATCAGACCTAGACTGTCGTTGGTCTAGGTCATCATGACTCCGCTGCTACCTTCGAAGGAACCGCTTCAGCTATTGCATAGCTGACGATTTTTTGTGCTTCCTCCAAAATGCGATTCAGATGGTCCATTCCCGCGAAGCTTTCAGCATAGATCTTGTAGATACTCTCAGTCCCTGATGGGCGCGCCGCGAACCAGCCGCTTTTTGCCACGACCTTCAACCCGCCGATCGGAGCCTCATTGCCCGGCGCATTGGTTAAGATGGTTTGGATCTGTTCACCCGCAAGGTCCGCCAGGCGGACTTGCTGTGATGAAAGTTTTCTTAAGACCTCTTTCTCCCCTGCGCTGGCCGGAGCTTCCGTGCGCGTGTATACCGACTCTCCGAATTCGCGCGTTAGCTCCTGATAGATTTCTCCGGGGTCGCGGCCTATCCGCGCAGTGATCTCCGCCGCAAGCAAGGCCGGCACAATTCCGTCTTTGTCCGTTGTCCAGACGCTGCCGTCACGGCGGAGGAAAGACGCGCCGGCACTCTCCTCACCAGCAAAACCGAGTAAGCCGTCGAGCAAACCATCCACGAACCACTTGAAGCCGACGGGAACTTCGTAGAGCTTGCGTCCCAGCTTCGCAGTGACACGATCGATCATTTGACTGCTCACCACTGTCTTACCGACCGCCGCCGCCTCGGCCCATTTCGGCCGGTGTTGGAAGAGGTAATAGACCGCGACTGCCAGGTAGTGATTTGGCTGAAGTAAACCGGAACTGCGCGTGACAACTCCGTGTCGATCATGGTCAGTATCACAGGCGACGGCGATATCGAAACGATCCTTCAGTCCGATCAAATTCGTCATAGCGTAGGAAGAGGATGGATCCATGCGGATGCGGCCATCCCAATCCACCGTCATGAAACGGAAAGTTGGATCGACAGAATCGTTGACGACGGTGAGGTCTAACCGATAGCGCTCAGCAATCCGTCCCCAGTAGTGCACGCCGGCTCCGCCGAGCGGATCCACTCCAATGCTCACTTTCGCGCCGCTAATCGAATCCATGTCGATAACACTGGCAAGATCACTTACGTACGAATTGAGAAAGTCATGCCGGTGTGTAGTGGAGACGCGAAGAGCTTTCTCAAAGGAAATCCGTTTGACACCTTGAAGGTTGGTTTCGAGAAACTGGTTCGCCTTTGCCTCTATCCAGCCGGTCACTCCGGTTTCTGCCGGCCCGCCGTTTGGTGGGTTGTACTTGAAGCCGCCGTCATCGGGAGGATTATGCGACGGCGTGATTACGATACCGTCGGCGAGTCCCGTCTTTCGCCCGCGGTTGTAAGTGAGAATTGCGTGCGAGATTGCGGGTGTCGGAGTGTATTCATCTCGCTCCGAGATCATCACCTCCACACCGTTGGCTGCCAACACCTCGAGCGAGCTCGCAAACGCCGGCACCGAGAGCGCGTGAGTGTCCATGCCAAGAAACAACGGACCGTCGATTTGTTGTTGTGTTCGGTATAAACAAATGGCCTGGCTTATGGCGAGGATGTGCGACTCATTAAATGCCCTTTCGAGCGCCGACCCACGATGACCTGAGGTGCCAAATGCAATCCGTTGTGAAGGGATCGAGGGGTCGGGCACTTCGGTATAGTACGCCGTAATAAGTCTTGGGACGTTCACCAACATCCCGGGCTCTGGTGGCTTTCCCGCCAATGGACTTAGTTTCATGGATCCTTACCTAACCGCGGCAATAATACATTCTTTTTCAGGTCCTACTTGATGGCGTTTGCTCTAGCGAGACGGTAGTACTTTAAGGGTTGTTCAGGCGGCGACTGCGACCAACATACCGGACCAGTCTTTACCTCTGCCGCGGCGACCGCGTGCCAGCGTAGCCCTCCCCGTGCATCGCGAAACAGGAGTTCAAGCTTTCCGGTCCCTCCGCGCCAACCGCTGGGCTCATTCGCAGCTCCGATGATGTCAACAGCATCAGCCGGCAGCGTGTCGGTGATCGCAAGCTCTCGCAGCATGGTGGGCGCACACCCAAGCAAGTCGCCATTGTCAGCGATCGTCAGGGGTATTCCCCAAATCGTACCACTCTCATCTCGGAACAGTCCCAGCCTATCTCCGGTCCCATGTTGCTGGGGAGTCGGTGCGTTAGACACAGTAATTAGCCGCCCATAGCTCTGTTCTAATTGAGAGATAGGAACGTAAGGCGCCCGAGGCGGCTTGGGAGGGTTACAAGATGCAACCAGAAGCGTTGCGATCAACAAGTATAGCGGCCCGAGGTGTCGTAGTTTGTTCATTTGTCCGGTGCAAATCTAATCGATAGCTGTCTGAAGATTAGAGCATACACGAATGACAAATCACGCGTGGCATCACGGTGTAGAACAAGTGTTTTCACCCTGGTAAGACGCGAGTGTGATCTCAAGCCACTGCTCTTTAACCCGCAGTCATTTCTCTGTCCTTTTGTTACTTTCCAAGAACTTCGAAACGGCAGCGCGGAGGACCTTCACGATCGCACTTCTCTCGGACCTCAGACCCGATTATCTCGGACAGGAGTGTCTCCGCGAGTCTGCACACTTCCGGATGCTCGCTGACAGCTGTGGCCAGCGGGCAGCTCTCACTGCAAATGATGAGCTTTTCGTTCTCCTTCTCAATGCGAACAGCTCCGCCTATTGCCTCTAAGGCAGCGAGTGCCTTACCGATACGCGTCTCGAAGTTACTATCGGCGTCGCCGATAGCTTGAGCACCAGCTAAGGAACGACCCACCTCTCGCAGAACCTCCTCGAGCGCAACTGGCGTTAACCGTGCCTTCAGTATGGCAATAAGTTGATTGAGTAGGGTGTCGTAGGCTTTAGGGAAGAGATGCTCCGCCTCCTCGGTCAACTCGTAGGCGAAATGTGGTTTACGTGTTCCGCGCTGAATACCGCTCTGCTTGATAAGGCCGTCACGTTCCAGCGAAAGCAGGTGTGCTCTCACGGCATTGTCTGTCAGTTCGAGCTCTTCGGCTAACTCATTGACCGTTTTCGCGGTTCCCCTCAACAGGGTCACAAGGCGGCCACGGGTGCTGCCGAAAAAGCGTTTGCCTAATTTGGTTCTCTTCATTTCCGGCCGAAGTATTGCACATTTCGACAATAAATACAATAAATCAATATAGTCCTTGACTTATTCTGGTGAAGGTGTATTCTTCGCTCAAAAGAACGAGTCGCATGAGCGGCTATCCAAATTTTTAGCACTTAGGAGGATACGAAGATGGAACACATTATAGACAACCACACTCGAACCAATTCTCGAACCAAACCGCAGGCTGAAGCCGACGTTTCCGGACCAGCATATGAGGCTTACCAAATCTTGCACGTTGGCTTTGTCGTCGCGCCGATAGTCGCTGGACTGGACAAGTTTTTCAATCTACTTGTGAACTGGGAGCAGTACTTGCCCCCGTTCGTGAACAAAATGGTCGGCGGTCACGGACACGAATTGATGCTCGTCGCCGGCGTTATCGAAATCATCGCGGGACTCGGAGTTTTGTTTAAACCGAAATTTTTTGCGTATGTCGTTTCGGCTTGGCTCTTAATGATCGTGGTGAACCTGCTGATGATCCCAGGCTACTACGACGTCGCCCTACGCGATTTTGGTCTTGCGTTAGGCGCTCTCGCCCTTGCGCGTCTAAGCCAGGAATTTGATCGCTGAACTTTTCGGAATTAAGGGAATGGCGGCCTTCGTCGTTTGTCACGAGAGGACAACGTTTTCTGCAGCGGAACAAAAAACCCAGAAGGCTAACGAAGTGCTGTTCGTCAAATACCTGAGGAAGCAAGTAGAAACACTCGCATCGACAGGTGGTAACACCGTCGTCACCTGTCCTGAATCCGGGATAACGTTAGCTGATTGATCAGGGAGTTGCGTTTCAAAAGGAACCTCATGTCGCGAACACAAATAATAGTTGATGACAGAGATGAGGGAGGCAATACGCATTTGATGCGCGCCGCGCTCGATGGTCAGACCGAGACCGTAGAAAGTCTGCTACTCAAGGGTGCCGACGTGAATGCGCAAAATCGTGACGGTCGAACGGCCCTCATGTTTGCCATCATTAACCTACGAACTAGCACGGTGAAAAAGCTGTTGCAGTTTGGCGCTGATGTGAATGTCCAGGCCCATTGTGGGTGTACTCCCTTAATGCTGGCGGCCGGGAGTGGAGACATCGGAATTACTAAGGCCTTGTTGAATCGTGGTGCTGACCCAACAAGAATCTGCTCGCCGAGCAAAACGGCGCTGGCTGTTGCTGTAGACCGCGGCTATACCAATATCGTTGCTTTGCTCAAACGTACTTTGGGCCAATCAACACAAGTCAAGCCAGAGAGTCTCCCGTCCGAATTCGGAAGCCGGAAGAGAGCTAGGGTTTTTTCTCCGACGAGGGCCTACGGAGTTAGGTTGGATTTAACCTCTTCTGAGAAGATAGAATCGGCCAAAGAAAGTTGGGAACATGCAAGCCAGACGACGCATAAACGGAGCGAATGATAGCTATCTGTGGAAGGGAGTGGCGGCGGGTCTCGTTGGAGGACTGGTAGCATCCTGGGTGATGAACCGATTTCAAGATGCATGGAGCAAAGTCGCCAAGGGCAGCGACACTCGGCCGCCTAACCAATTTCAAAGCATATGGGACGAATTCGGCGAAGACATCGAGGAATCGGATGGTTCCAAATCTTCGAAGCTAAGCCCCAAGCCAGAAGCTCAGGATGACACGACGGTCAGAGCCGCCTCGGCAGTTTCAGAGGGACTCTTTGATCACAAGTTAACTCAAAGGGAAAAGGAGATTGCCGGCCCGGCGGTTCACTACATTCTCGGCACGGGAGTAGGTGGGCTATATGGTGCAGCAGCCGAAATTGTGCCCGAGGTCACTGCGGGGGCGGGCCTGCCTTTCGGCGCGGTCTTCTGGCTAGTTGTGGATGAGGGCGCTGTGCCATTGCTAGGCCTCTCGAAAGGACCAACGGCATACCCGCTCTCGACCCACCTTTACGCACTCTCATCACATTTCGTTTATGGGTTGACTGCGGAGCTAGTGCGGCGCGGGATTCGCAAGGCAATGTAGTCGTTGGTCACCATGACAGATTCCGAACGCAGAATTGCGACGAAGTCGAAACACGAGCCTTTTTCTGATCGCGAGCTTGAAGAGCTCCAGCGCATTACCTTCGACTATTTTCTGAAAGAAACAAATCCTGAAAACGGCCTGGTGCCGGACAGCACTCGCCAGGGAGCGCCTTGCAGCATCGCCCCAACCGGATTTGCGCTTGCCGCTTATCCTGTTGGCGTGGAGCGTGGTTTTATTACGCGCGACGACGCGATTAAACGAACCCTCACGACCCTGCGCTTCTTCTGGAATAGACCGCAGGGTCTGGAACCCGACGCCACCGGATACAAGGGTTTCTATTATCACTTTCTTGACATGAAGACCGGCTTGCGGACGTTTAATTGCGAACTCTCCACGATCGATTCAACCTACGTAATCGCCGGCGCGCTCACCGCCGCCACATATTTCGATCACGACACTGAAGATGAACGTGAAATCCGAAACCTGGCAGAGGCACTGTATCGACGCGCGGATTGGAATTGGGCGAGAAATGAGCAAGACACTGTTACCCACGGTTGGACGCCAGAACATGGGTTCATAACGTATCGTTGGGAAGGCTATAGCGAAGCATTGATTCTTTACGTCCTCGGCCTCGCCTCGCCAACGCACCCCATAACTAAAGAGTGCTACCAGGCCTGGACCACCACTTACGACTGGAGAACTCTTTATGGTTACGAATTCCTCTACGGCGGTCCGCTCTTTATCCACCAGCTGTCGCACATGTGGATCGACTTCCGTGCCATTCAGGATGAATACATGCGTGGCAGGGGAATCGATTATTTCGAGAACAGCCGGCGCGCGACTTACATTCAGCAGCAGTACGCTTTTCACAACCCAAACGGCTTCAAAGGTTATGGTGAATTCATTTGGGGCCTGACGGCGAGCGATGGACCTGGACCAGCGGTGGCAGAGATCGACGGCAGGAGACGCCAATTCTACGACTACATAAATCGTGGTGTTCCGGACGGGCCTGACGATGGCACGCTGGCTCCCTGGGCCGTCATCGCTTCACTTCCGTTCGCTCCAGAAATTGTATTGCCATCCATCCGCTACTTCGACGAAACGTTTCCTGATATGACGAGCAAGTATGGATTCAAGTGCAGCTTCAACCCCACCTTTTCTGGACTTACAGCGAACGGGTGGATATCAAAGGGCTATTACGGTCTGGATCAGGGTCCGATAGTTCTAATGATTGAGAACTATCGTTCAGGATTCCTCTGGAGGTTGATGCGAAGCTGCCCTTACATCGTCAGCGGGCTTGGCCGCGCAGGGTTTTCCGGCGGCTGGCTTGGCAAATATGCTCAAACTAGCCAGGACTCCACTTAAGTCGAAAAACTTGTGGGTAATAGATTTGGCCTAGTGCTGTGCAGTCACTATTTAGATTTACATAACAGAACCCAAATTACCAACGTCTGAGCGGATTGATCAAAATTACGTGTGAGCGTAACGGTGTTGACTATTCCACCTTGTATTGGCAGACAAGTAGCACGTCGTCAATGCCTCTCCGAAAATTTCACATTATTTCCATCGGCCATCATCGCGTGTCCTCCACACCCGTTTTTTGGTCCCATATTAGACACCTGGATTTGTGCAGCGTGAGGACTCTCGAGAAGCCATTTGGAACCGCAAAGAAAGATCTGACAGGTTCTCTACAATCAGGTGGACGGTGCCAGCCACCGCGCGACGTTGCTCACGTACGCCGTTACATCAGCGAGTTTTGACGAGCCCTGGCGACCAGATCAGGAATGAGCCCGATAAACCATTTATGAAGAGTCGGTTGGGAGATCTTGTGGGTGCGACAAAACTGACCAATTCGTAAGTACCGACGTGGAAGAAACTATCCCTGCTTCTGATTGTGGCAGGAAAGCACGGTCCTCTTGATTAAGACACGTTGCGTCCTTCGCCGTGTTCTAATACCCAGAAATTCTCTCTTTTGTCTTGCTTATTCAGCGCTTGGCGAAGTTCGGTGACTGGCTCAATTTCCCCGTCGTCCCCAAGCGCAAATGTTCCAAAGTGTATTGCCATGCTGACGCGAGGTTCCAATAGATGGTGTACTTCGATCGCCTCGCTCGGCGATATATGCACGGGATGCATAAACCATCTGGGGAGATAAGCGCCGATTGGCAACAGGACAAGACGAAATCTACTGAACCGCTCTTTGATTTCTTTGAAATGACTTCCCATGCCCGTATCTCCGGCGAAGTAGATGTTTCCCGAAGGCGTCTGAATGACAAAGCCACACCAGAGTGTCGCGTAGCCATCGCTCAGCCCACGGCCGGAAAAGTGTTTAGCCGGCACGCATGTGACGTTGAGTTCATCTGAAGCCTTCGCAACTTCCCACCAATCCAGTTCGATAACGTTATTGATACCCCGAGCGCTGAGAAACGCTAGGTTACCGAGACCGACTACAAAGCGTGGCTGATGATCGGCGTCTAGCTTTAAGAGTGTCTGAATATCCAGGTGATCATAATGATTGTGACTGATGAGGACGATATCGATTGGTGCCAAGTCTTCAAACTTTACTCCGGGAGGGCGATGTCTCTTTGGACCAGCCCATTTGACCGGACTAGCGCGCTCGGACCAGATCGGATCCGTGAGGATGTTGAGATCCTGGGTCTGGATTAGTACGGTAGCGTGGTTAATAAAGGTAACTCGTAAGTCCGCACCGCTAATCTTCGGAACCGGTTTGGCGCCGGATTGGGCGTCCGTCCACTTGTTCCATGCGCCACGCTTTGCCGTTAATTGCCAGCGGAGGAAATCAAAGAACCCTTTCCCTTCAGGAGGATCGAGATTGAGAAACTTCTTGCCATTAAAGTGATTCGTTACTGCGCCACGATAACGCGGCATTGACAAGCTCCGATCAACCAGCAGACAAATCAAAACCAACCCACCGACGACAATTATGATGATCACTAGTATCAACAAGGGTGACTAATTCTTAATGTGGACGGATTCATCCGAGCGTGCGGGCTAGAGTTGTTGGGTGTGAGTCTTGATCCATCTTACGTTGTCGGAATGGTCAGAATCTGTTGTCACCGCAGAGCGCACGGGGTTTTCGCAGGAATCACCGAGGATAGCAATCTCTGTGTTTGTCTGCGAGAACCTCTGCCGGCTAAGAAAAGTCCCCCATGGTCTTCCGATGACTGAGAAGATAAACCCCTAGCGACTGGGTCACTCTGCTCGACCGAAGGAAATTTTCAACCATGTATCCCGAAGTCATCGCCTTCGAAAACGCCCAGCGCGTTGCTTCGCGCCAATTCATTGCCAGTTGCGGTGAATCGTGTTGCAATGCGCCGATGTCGGCGGGGATTTCAATCAGGAGATGGTTCTCGCCAACGATGCTCGAGTCGTTCTTCTGTGGGGAATTGTTAGGATCAACTTGCATCAGAGCCGGAATGTTTTCCAATTCGGGCAATGGTTCCTTCTTCCTGTCCAATCGTTCGCGAACGCGTTGACTATCCAGCAGCCAGGTTACCCAAAGTCGATCGGTTCCAATCTGATGCAGGAAGCTTGATGTAGCTTCGCCGTAGAAGTTGGTCCTGTAGCTATCCGAGACAACGCCCAGCTTGGCAAAGTTGAAATAGGCATTCAGGCTTTGCAGCGGGTCGAAGGTCCAGGTGATTTGTTTGATGCCCTGTGCCAGGACCCGTTCGCGTTGCGCCAGCTTCAGTTTGTAGCCCAGGTTGAAGCTTCTATACTCGGGCTTGACGGCGAGCATGTGCGAATGATGCACGAGGTGTCCGTCCTCATAACCGGGAAATCCATAAACGAAACCGACGAAGGTCGAGCCGTCGTAGGCCCCGAGTAGCACGGCGCCGACTGCTCTGCTGGCAACCAACATGGTCAATGGAACAACATCAAGATCATCGATGCCCCACACTTCTTTCTGGAGAGTTTCGACCTCGCGCATCTCTGACACTGAGTCGATGTCGCGGATCGCAATGGTAGGTGCTTCGGTCACCCTGGACAGGATAATGCTCACGGGTTGAAGCCTTTCGGCTCGCGATACCAGCGATGCCCGGAAGCGTACTCCCGATCGGTTGGCCTCAGGCGGTTGAGCGAACGCTTGGGATCGATATGCGCGCAGGCTACATGAATAGCGCTGATCGCCGCCATGGGAGCCACGTATGAATTCAGAAACGACGGGCTGACGACGGGCGCGATAAGGTGTGCATCGCAATAGCGAGCTATGGGTGATGTGTTGCTGTCAGTGATCCCGAACGTTGGCACCCCCTGTTTTTTGGCGCGCAGGACCGCCTCAACCGTATCTCTCAGACATTGGCCGAAACTAATTGCCACCAGCACATCCCTGGAAGTTAGTACTTCGACTTTGTACTGTAGATTTCCGCTGCTGCCGATCGGAGCCTCAGCATCGAAGCCGAGCGCCAACAATCCATACGCGAGGTAGTACGAGAGCGACGACGCGAAATCCAAGCCGACGACGAGCACATGGCGCGAGCGCTTGATCAGCTTCGCCAATTCAATCACGCGCTGTCTATCCAATTCCGACTTCAGAATGTTCAGATTGTCCAATGCTTTGTCCAAAGCATGATCGATGTGATCTGAAACGCTGCGATGTTCTCGCGTGGCGGCTTTCAACGCCGTATAGGGAGTAATGCGCGACACAAAGTGCTGGCGCAGGTCAGCGGAAAAGTCGGCGAAACTGTCGTAGCCAAGCACCTGGGTGGTGCGCAGGATCGTAGTTGCGTCGACGTGGTAGCGCTTCGCCATCTCGCGTGAAGAGAGGAAGCAAGTCTCATCCGCAGAATCGAGAATGGCCCGCACCAAACGTTGCCGTCGCGCATTGAGCTTGGCTCTTGCTTTGGCGAAGCGTGCGTCCAGAACAGTTGGCGGAGTTTTTCCGTCGCCGCTATTGGAATTTAGGAAAACCTTCCTTTTCTTGTGCGAATTCGAACTCTTCACGTTCTTCTCACTAGTTACAATCGCGAGCGGACTCCAGAAGCGCGCGCGTAAGCAAGAGCCTGCCTACCCTCCCTCACGGTTGGCCTTCTGACACACCCGCTCCGATCCGCTCAAGGCTCTGAGTGTTGGCGTTAATGTAATCCAGATCAACTTCAAATCCGAGTCCTGGCCCACGCGGAACTTCAACCGTGCCATCCTTAGCAACGGTCACCTCCGGAGCAATCACGTCTTGCGCGAAATAACGTGAACTGGCAGAGATGTCACCGGGCAACGAGAATCCCGGCAAGCTGGCGAGGGCGATATTATGAGCGCGGCCTATGCCTGATTCGAGCATTCCGCCGCACCAAACTGGAATGCCTCGCGAGTAGCAAAGGTCGTGAATTGCCAAAGCCTGTGAGTAGCCACCCACACGTCCAATCTTAACGTTGATGATGCGACAGCTCCCAATATTGAGTGCTTGTTCGGCACGTCTGGCACCCGTGATGCTTTCGTCCAGGCAGATTGGTGTGGTTAGTTCAGTTTGCAGCGTGGCGTGATCGATCAGGTCATCATGATCCAACGGCTGCTCGATCATGAGCAGGCCGAATTCTTCGAGCGCCTTGAGATGATCTTTGTCCGCAATCGTGTAGGCACAATTCGCATCGACCGACAGCAGAATATCGGGATGGTCTCGCCTCACTTCCCGTAAGATATCGATATCCCAACCGGGCTTAATCTTCAGCTTGATCCGCTGATAGCCGAGGTCCAGGTATTGGTCCACGCGCTCCAGCAACCGATCGAGCGAGGGTTGAATGCCGAGACTGACGCCCACGCCAATACGCGCGCGCTCTCCTCCGATCAGTTCCGATAGCGATTGTCTTCGCGTCCGCGCTAGCAAATCCAGGTAGGCCAACTCCAGTCCTGCCTTGGCCATATTGTGTCCGCGAAATGTAGCAAAGCGTGCGGCAAGATCATTAAGGTCGATCACCGGTTCAGACAACATAGCTGGCGCGAGATAGTCTCGAATCACGTGCTGTGCAGTGCCGACGGTTTCGTAGCTGTAAAGCGGCTTTTCGGCCGCAACGACTTCGCCCCGTCCGGTCAGTCCTGCGCCTTCAACGCTGACCAGGAAGATAAGCCGCGAATTGATTGAACCGAAGCTGGTTTCAAACGGTTCGTTGAGCGGCAAGCGCACTGTGCGCATCTCGACTTTATCGATCGCGATCTGATCGGAAACCATTTTGATTGGCCGAGCGAGCACTGAGGACGGAGTTTGCATGGGCGGGCAAGATAGCAAATCACTCTCTGCGAGGCAAGAGACTTTTGCAGCACTTGTAGCCACTATTGACATTTTGCAGCACCTGCGGTAAAGAGAGACCCTGCTGGTCGAACAACTTAATTGTGATCGATTGCTTAACTGGAGGTGAGAAAGCGATGAGGACCACACTAATCCTTTGTGGCGCGGCGTTGGTGTGTCTGCTTTTTGGTTCGCCGGCGATGGCGCAGACGACTTCTAACATCGAGGGCACGGTAAAAGATGCTAAAGGCGCACTAGTGGCCGGCGCACAGATCAAAGCCACCTCGCCTTCATTGGCCGTGGAGCGCACAGCTACCAGCGACGAAAACGGTTTCTATCGCCTCAGCGCGCTGCCTGCTGGAACCTACCAGATCACAATCTCAGCCAGGAACTTTGCCGACAGCACCTTTGCGAATGTCGAACTGACAGTAAATCGCACGCTTACTCTGGATGCACAACTCGAAGTCGGCACTGTGCAGGAAAAGATCAATGTTACGGCAGAGACCCTCTTGATTGATTCGACCACGTCCGCGACCGGCACGACTGTTACTCCGCGACAAATCCAGGATATGCCGGTTAATGGACGCAATTACCTGGACCTGCTTCAGCTCGTGCCCGGAGCGGTTATCAATCGCCAGGCCAATCAGGGGGCCGACAATTCGACGCCGGTGCTCGGCGAGCGCGCGGGAAACAATAATTTCATGATCGACGGCCAACCAAACAAGAACACGGTCAATGGCGGAGCCGCCGCTCAATTCAATCAAGAAACGATTGCGGAATTCCAGGTCTTGACTACTGGTTATAAGGCCGAGTTCGGCCAGGCGTCGGGGGCGATAGTCAACGTGATCACCAGAAGTGGCGGCAACGGATATCATGGCGTTGGCTCGCTGTTCTATCGCAACGATGCGTTTGACTCGTCAAACAATGCTTCGCGACCGGACACGCCGGCCTTGCACCGCTATGACTACAGTTTAGCGTTGGGTGGTCCGGTGATTAAGAATAAAGTGTTCTTCTTCGGCTCAGCCGAGCGCATTGATGAGAACCGGGTGTTGAATTTCACTTTTCCGACTACAGGAAATGCTCAGGCCAATCAGGTCCTCCGTGACTTTGAGACACCCTTCGATAAGCCGTCTCGCACGCTCGAGACACGCGGTTTCTTCAAGCTCGACGAGCAAGTGGGGCGACATCAACTCTCTCAAGAAATCAATTACACAAACGGAGTGGTCAAAGAATTCTTACCGCTCTCGCAGGCCGACAGCTTGCCCTCGAGGCGAAACAACACCGACGGTCGCAGCCTGCTCCTTGGGTTTGCCGACACCGTGCTGGTGGGCGATCAAAGCAATCCCTGGGTCGTAAACCTGCGCGGCGGTTATCGCGGTGACAGATCAGACTCCGCCCCGGCCCATCCGGAAGCGGGCGTGGGAACGACCTTCCAAATGTTCAATAATTTCACCTCATTCGGAATCGGAGGTTTCGCTGCCGTTGCTTTTGGTAATCCGCTAACGGCCACGTTTCTGGATCAGAAGTACACTTCTTTATCAGCCAACGCAGGCAGGCTCTTTGGCGATCACAATCTGAAGTTCGGATGGAATTTCCTGCGCACGAGAGTCGATGGCCTCGAGTCTCAGACTCAGAACCTTCAGCTATTTGCCACGATAAACGACTTTCTGACTTTCGGTCCGATCAACTCCGGGTTCTTTACTGTTACCACTGCCGGCGGTCTTACGCCCCAGGCTAACGAAATCCATTTGCGGAATGACTACGATGGAGTGTTTGCACAGGATGACTGGAAGTTTTGGCATAACCTTACCCTAAACCTCGGTGTGCGTTGGGACTATGATTCTGAGTTCAAGACAAAGGAAAACATCTCACCGCGCATCGGCTTTGCGTGGCAGGCCACGCCTAAGACAGTAGTGCGCGGTCATGCTGGACGTTTCTATGATCAGTTTCGACTGGGCCTGGCGCGAGATGTTCCTGCGTTTGGCGGCGCGGATCGGAGAGTCGTCCAGCCATTTTCCTATCCACGAGGGTTCTATGGGGTGCCCACTATCGCTCCCGCTGCCATCGGCGCTTCGCTGTTTGTCGGCGGGTTGTGTGTCTCCCCGAACTTGACTGATGCTGAGATCGCCGCCCAGGGCGCAAGGTGCCCGGCTTTCGGCGGTGGCCCCGCTAATCAATTCATCGGCAGAGACCGGCTCAACAAAGTCGTGGCTGCCGGACACGCGCTAATTCCAGCCGATTCCGTAATCAATATCTCCAACATCCAACAGTTGTCCGGATTGACCCCGCAACAGTACGCGGACCAGGCCAGCCTCGCGGTGGGCAAGGCACCCGGGTTCTTTTTCTGGGGACCGTTTGGAGCGTTGACGCATGCGGCTATTCCTCCGCAGATTCTGCCGACCAGTGTTGATGCCAGCTTCCGCACGCCGTTCACGAACAGCTTTAGCATTGGCGTGCAGCGCGAGCTCGGAAAAGATCTGGTTGTCGCCGCGGACTACTACCACCGGCACATGCATAACTTATTGGGCGTGCGAGAATCGAATATTTCATTTGTCTCGCGCGCGGCCGCCCGAACCTTTTTGCCGCCGTTCGCTGCTGGGGCGATCAACACCTTCGGGCCCTGGTACAAAGGCAAGTATGATGCGCTGGTCGTGAGTTTCAACAAGCGTTTCAGCCGTCGCTTCCTCCTGAATGGGCACTATGCTTATGCCAAAGAGACAGACAATCAGCTCGGCATCAATTCGCTTCCTTCGGACAGCTTCATCGGCATCGCGCCCGTAGTCACAATCACCGAGGGTAATCCTCCGGTAGTCAAAACAAACGCGAATGGTTCGTTTACTCGAAACAACGGCAGGTTTGTGGCTGCGGCAGGCTCGTTTGTTTACGGTCCCGATCTCGACAAAGGGCCATCTGATCTGTCAGTCGATCATACCTTCCAACTAAATGGGTTGCTGGCGCTTCCCTGGCAGATGCAACTGAGCGGCATCTTCCGCGCGCAAAGCGGATTTCATTACAGCCGCTCCAGCACCACCCAAGATCCCGACGGCGATGGAACGTTGAACGGCGTCGATGTCCTTGCGGGCCGGAATGCTTTTACTGCACCCTCGTTTGTTGATCTCGATATGCGCTTTGCGAAGCGGTTCGATATCGGTGAGCGCGCCAAAATACAAGTCCTGTTCGAGTTTTTCAATCTATTCAACCGCGGCAATCCTGCCGCGGTGGAGAATAGAACGACGAACCCGGCGGTTC
>DATBSH010000044.1:0-5795 GCA_036559885.1 Pyrinomonadaceae bacterium | reverse complement strand
CGTTCGAGGGAACAGTCTTAATATTGGCAATGGCTTCAGACAGGGGAACAGTTACAACATCGCCAGCCTGCAGCGCAACCATCACACCGCGTTTGCCGTCGGCGAGCGCGCGTACTGCACAGGAGCCATAGTTCGTGGCTAACATTCGATCGAAGGCGTTTGGTCGTCCGCCTCTTTGCAGGTGGCCCAGCACAACGCAGCGAGTCTCTTTCCCCGTCTTCGCTTCGATCTCCCGTTGCAGATGCATTCCAATCCCGCCAAGCCGCGGTGCATGTAGCGCATCACCTTTATCCTGGTAAATCAATTCATGTCCGATTTCCAGTGCGCCTTCAGCGACGACAATAATACAAAAGTTAGATCCAGCGAGATCTCGAGCATGTATCTTGTCAATAACGGCATCGAGCGAAAAGGGAATCTCAGGAATCAGAATGACGTCGGCGCCGCCAGCGATGCCTGAATGTAATGCAATCCATCCGGCATGGCGGCCCATCACTTCTAGAATCATGACGCGGTCGTGAGACTCAGCTGTCGTATGGAGGCGGTCAAGGGCTTCGGTTGCAATATCGAGGGCAGTAACAAAACCGAAGGTAAGCTCGGTGCAGGCAAGATCGTTGTCGATTGTCTTCGGTACGCCGCAAACCGGTATTCCCAACCTATCGAACTCCGCAGCTATACCCAGTGTGCCTTCGCCTCCAAGAACCACGAGCGCGTCGATGCCCAGAATGCGCATGTTGTTGATCGCTTCCTGGTAAACCTGATCAACCGCTACTTTTTTACCCTCCTTCGTTCGTTCCGCAAAGTTTCCTCGATTTCGTGTGCCGAGGATCGTTCCGCCCCTCGGAAGTAGACCACGGACGTCCCCGGGCGAGAGTACGCGCGTCTGCGTCGCACCAAGCAGGCCTTCAAACCCATCCTCAATGCCGATCACGCGCATTCCATGCTCGCAGGTGGCTGTCTTTACTACTGCTCGAATCACTGCGTTCAACCCTGGGGCATCACCGCCACCGGTAAGGATTCCGATAGTGTTGTACATGTTTTCTGACAGTCTATAACGTCAACGCCGTAACGTGAAGATGAAACTTAAACTGGTTGACCCCTCTGGAGGCGTCGCGTAGCATATCAGCCATCACCAACAAGGAGCTGCAGGTCTTCCGGAAAGGCACGTTGGTACTTTGGAAATCGACGACGACGCAAAAGAAATAGTTCGGCAGATTGGGACCGCAATTAACGAATCAGTCGAGAACTCAACGAAAGTTGCCGAAGCTATTGAACGTCTTAGAGAAGCGGGTTACGAGATGGAATTAACGCTCCGTCTGGAAATTGGTTTGCGGCCGCATGCGGAAGACGACGAAGACGAAACCGACGGAACCAGCCTCGAACTCACCGAAGAAGATATTCAAGTTCTGCAGCGCATGAAGATTCGAATCGACCCGGAACGCTGATGTCCGATACCTCCACCAAAGCAGATCCACCGATTTCCACAGATTAAGATCAGAGGCAGGAGCAGCAGTCAGGAGCAGAAAGCAAGTAGTTACTTTACTTGTCCTGCCCCTGTTTACTGCTCCTGCTCCTGATCGGTGGATCTGCCTAGTTATTCCGGAACTTCGTCAGATCCCGTCAACGTTTGTTGTCGCAGCGCGGCAGCGCCAAGCAGACCACCCATACCCATCGATTCAACTGCGCTGCTAGGTACGAGCATCAACGCACCCTTCTCTTTCAGTCCTTCATACAACATGTTCATAGCGCGAAGGTGCAAAGCCGTAGGGTTGTTTTGATACGACTGCGCCGCCTTCTCAAACGAGTGCGCAATTTCCACTTCGGCTTGGCCCAGGATGATGCGTGCCTGTTTTTCGCGCGCAGCTTGGGCCTCACGGGACATGGCATCTTGCAAGGCAGTAGGAATTATCACGTCGCGCATCTCTACAGATTGTACTGTTACACCCCACGGATTCGATCTCTCATCGATCAACTGCTGAAGCTCGTCTTCAATTCTTTCACGACCACGCAGAAGATCGGTGAGTGATGTTCTTCCGATGATGTCGCGCAGCGCCGTCTGTGCGGCCCAGCTAACCGCCTGCGGATAGTTCTGAACTTCCAGCGCGGCCTTTTCAGGGTCGTACACCATCCAGAACAGAACGGCGTCGACGTTCACCGGCACGGTGTCAGAGGTTAAGGTTTCTTCAGCTGCGAAACTGGTCGTGATCACTCGCTGATCAACCCAGGCTGAAATTGAATCGACGAAGGGAAAGATCCAGAACAATCCGGGACCACGTAAACCAACATAACGACCAAGTCGCAAGACCACTGCGCGCTCCCATTGACGGGCCACCTTCGGCGATTGCGCAAACAAAACTCCCAATATCAAACCAGCAATCAGGGAGATCGGTGTCCACCAGATAGCGCTGACAGCAGCGCCTAGAATAATCGGCAACAGAAATGCCATTGCCGAAACTATGTTTACGCGCGGAGCACTAGATGCGGGTAAGTTACTTCTGGTTTGCATCAGACTCATATCCGACATTTTTCATCTCCTTTTGCGCCTGCCTTGCAGTTGTTGCAGCAAGTCGTCGACTGAAAAGCCCATGGCTGAGGCTTCTTCGACAAATCGGTCGGTCAGTTCACGCAGGTGTTCCTTCTGATCCTGACGACTCCTTGTGTGGAAATGGCGGGCGCCTACAAACGTTCCCACTCCTCTGCGCGTCTCGAGAACTCCCTCTCGTTCGAGTTCGGCATACACCTTCGCTACCGTGTTCGCGTTCACCCGAAGTTCAACTGCCAGTTGGCGGACAGTTGGAAGTTGTTCGCCAATTCTCAATCGCCCAGTAGCTATCGCGAACTGAATGGCTCGCGTTAGTTGCGCATAAAGCGGCATCGGATGGGCAGGATTGAGCGAAAGTATTTGACTCATTTCTCTGACTTGTACTACGAAGATAGTACAAGTAAGGTTTCAAAAAGTCGAGGCGGATGAAATCAACCGAAGAACGGGGGCGAAGCGACCGATTTCAATCAACCCGGTGGCCCACGTATATTGAAATCGGTCGCTTCGCTCCCGTTCTAAACTTGACACTCGCTGTGAGCGCGTAAATCAAGACGGGTCGCTTTTCGAATATCACGCATCGCGCAAAATATCGCCGATAAACTCACCAGTCTTCCCGTTTGGCCCCACTCCGGCGCTGTGATATCTTGTTTTGCTCTAAACCTGCCCACATTTTACGCCGTAATAGGTTGAAGAGGAGTTCAATAGAGTATGTCTACGCCTAGCGGAAACGTTAGCACCGACGGCCATCACGTCGGAAAAGTTGTTCAGATTATCGGTCCCGTTCTCGACATTGAATTTGAAGGAAAGTATCTGCCACCAATTTATCAAGCACTAAGGGTCGTCTCTGACGGTTTCGATGTGCCTAATCCCATCGATGTCATCGCCGAAGTGCAACAGCACCTTGGAGAAGGCCGGGTCCGCACCGTTTCAATGCTGCCAACCGACGGCATGGTTCGTGGTATGAAAGCTATCGACACTGGTGGCCCGATAACCATGCCTGTAGGCGAAGGTACACTTGGAAGATTACTGAACGTCATCGGACAGCCAGTGGACACACTCGGCGACGTCAAATATAAAGAGCGCTATCCGATTCATCGTCATGCGCCCGCGTTTGAAGAGCAGTCGACCGAACTCCAGATGTTTGAAACGGGTATCAAGGTTATCGACTTGATCCAGCCCTTCCTTCGCGGCGGCAAGATCGGTTTGTTTGGCGGCGCGGGCGTTGGCAAAACAGTTATCGTGATGGAGCTCATAAACAACATCGCGAAGGCGCGTTCAGGATTCTCGGTGTTTGCGGGTGTGGGCGAGCGTACACGCGAAGGTAACGACCTGCTTCGTGAAATGGTCGAATCCGAAGTTATTCAGTTTGGTGAGACCTTCAACAAGCACTTAAGAGCCACCGGCGAATTCGACCTGAAGAGAGTCGACATGAATGCGATCGGAAAGTCTAAGGTCGCATTGATCTACGGACAGATGACTGAGCCGCCCGGAGCACGTCTGCGCGTGGCTCTGTCGGGTCTCACGGTCGCCGAATATTTCCGCGATCAAGGACTCGATGTGTTGTTGTTCATCGATAATATCTTCCGGTTCACCCAAGCCGGCTCTGAAGTTTCAGCTTTGCTGGGTCGCATGCCTTCGGCTGTGGGCTACCAACCGAACCTTGCCTCAGAGATGGGCGAAATGCAGGAGCGCATCACGTCTACGAAAACAGGATCCATCACGTCGATTCAGGCAGTGTACGTGCCGGCCGACGACTACACTGATCCGGCACCAGCGACTACGTTCGCTCACCTCGACGCGGTTACGGCTTTGTCGAGACAGATTGTGGAGTTGGGTATCTATCCTGCCGTCGATCCGCTCGCATCATCTTCACGAATTCTCGACCCGCGTATCGTGGGCGAGGAACACTACAACACCGCGCAGGATGTGAAACGGGTTTTGCAGCGCTATAAGGATCTCCAGGACATCATTGCGATTTTGGGTCTGGATGAGCTTTCTGATGAAGACAAGTTGATTGTGTCTCGCGCGCGAAAGATTCAGAGGTTCTTCTCGCAGGCGTTCCACGTGGCAGAACAGTTCACCGGTCTCGAAGGTAAGTACGTGAAGCTGGAAGACACCGTTAAAGGTTTCCGGGAGATCGTCGACGGCAAGCACGACGACTTGCCTGAGCAGGCATTCTTTATGGTCGGCACGATCGAAGAAGCCGTTGAGAAGGGGAAGACGATCGCCCAGTAGGAGACGTGGGGAGCGACGCGGAGGGGCGGAGAGGCGGAGAATGTGTTCTCGCAATTACCCCATCTCAATAAAAAAACATGCCTGAAAAGATTCAACTCGAAGTTGTAACACCAGAGCGTCGCGTTCTTAGCGAATCTGTTGAGATGGTCACTGTTCCCGGTCTTGGAGGCGAACTCGGAATTCTTCCCGGTCACACACCTCTTATTTCACAACTTCAGACAGGAGTGCTCACTTACGTGTTAGGCGGAAAGAATTTTCAGTTGCACGTCTCAGGTGGTTTTGTAGAAGTTCGCGATGACAGCGTTTCTGTTCTAGCGGAGGTTGCTGAACGGCCGGAAGAGATTGATGCCGCGCGTGCACGCATAGCGCGCGAGCAGGTTGAAAAGCAACTGCAGGGTTGGAGTGGATCGGAAGCAGATTTCGAGATTGCTAAAATGAAGTTGGATCGTTCGATGGTCCGATTGCAGCTGGCTGGGCGGAGTTAATACTCAACCTACATGACCACTGACGATTGAGTCCAACTCATGGAGTACGTCAACAGGTTTTACATAGCTCTAAATCATAGAACGGGAGCGAAGCGACCGCTTTCACGTGAAGGTACATGAACGGTACGTTGAAAGCGTCGCTTCGCTCCCGTTCTTTCATCTATCGGTTTCCTGGAGAATTGGAAATCAATAACACTTCCTGAACCAGACATTACACCGGAACTGGCAGAGCGGAGGAAGAACGATCAGTATTTCGTTTACTTACTTCCTGCTCTGATTGCTTCTTTCATCGCACCCACAGCTTCTTCCAAGCCAACAAAGATCGCTCGTGCGATGATATTGTGTCCGATGTTGAACTCAGTGATCTCTGAAATAGCGGCAACTGCTCCCACATTTCGATAAGTCAATCCATGGCCAGCAGCAACATGCAATCCATATTGCGCTGCCAGTGCGGCACCTTCTTTTAATCGTCTTAGTTCCTGGGCAGCGCGTGCGGCGCCGTCACCATGAATTCCCAATGCCCCTAGCGTTGCCTC
>DATBSH010000043.1:0-8030 GCA_036559885.1 Pyrinomonadaceae bacterium | reverse complement strand
TCTGGACAAAAGGAACGATCCACGAAGTCACACGAACTAAACACGAAACTCGTTACCACCGAAATCGACTTTTGAGGCAAAGCCGTATTCCTGGGATCCTATTCTGAGAAAAACGGGAAACCGTTAAAACGGTTTCGCTGCAATCCAGTCACGCGATCCCCCAGGCTGAAGCCTGAGGAGAATGAGAAGTTGAGTATGTCGATCTTTCTAAGTGGTGGTCGTCAGGGTTCGTCGTAAGTTAACATGCTGCTGCCTAAAAGCTAGATTCATAGCTGTCTCTCCATGATCGACTGGTTCCCCATTCGACTCTCCTTCGCAGTAGCGGGAGCGGCAACGTTTATTGCCCTTGTCGCGGGCGGCGCACTGGCTTGGGTATTGGCCCGTAAGAAGTTTCCTGGACGCAACCTAATAGATGCCGTGGTGACGCTTCCATTGGTGCTTCCCCCAACGGTGCTCGGTTATTACCTGCTTGTTCTCCTCGGAACGCGCTCAGCCTTCGGTGGGTTTCTCTATCACACCCTGGGCATCCGACTAACGTTCACCGTCACTGCAGCTATTATCGCGGCAACGATCCACGCGCTGCCTCTTGTCACTAAGAGCCTGCGCGCAGCGTTCGAAGGCGTAAACACAGAACTTGAAGCCGCCGCGCGCACGCTCGGGCTGAATAATCGTCTCATCTTCTTTCGGGTGACGTTACCGCTCGCATCCAAAGGTGTCTTGGCAGCGACAGCCCTTGCTTTCGCACGTGCACTAGGTGACTTCGGTGTAACGATAATGATTGCCGGCAATATTCCAGGTAAGACTCAAACAGCGTCGGTAGCTATTTACGACGCTGTTCAGGCAGGTCGCGATAACTATGCGTTCACTCTCGCGGTGACCGTATCAATCATCGCGGGGATCATGCTGTACATCATTAACCGGTTTGGGCGAGTGGGGTGGTGAAAGAGATTGCCAATTGCCGATTGCCGATTGGTTAATCCGCCGAGCATTAAGAATCATCGGCCATCGGCAAATCGACAATCTACGACAAAAACCCCTTGAACTGCGACTTGTTGAGACTGTAGCCAGGAAACACCGGTTTCAGATTTGAGCTTCCAAGATGGTGCGCTGCGATCTCGCCAAAGACATCACGAAAGTCAGTTGTCAGGGCCAGATCCCGCCCTTCATATAACTGGTCGCTTTTCAATCCCGGCCACTGCCCATAAATCTTTCCGCCGCGGACAGTATTACCGACTACAAACATTGCGTTCGCGTGACCGTGGTCCGTTCCGCGGTTACCATTCTCACGCACGGTACGTCCAAACTCTGACATTGTCAGTATCACAACATCATCCATGCGCTGACCCAAATCGGTGTGGAGCGCCGCGATGCCTGAGCTGAACTGTTGTAACAGATTCCCCAGTTGACCACGCGAGCTGCCTTCATTCACGTGAGTGTCCCAACCACCAATATCGGTAAATGCCACTTCAAGACCTACACCTGCCTTAATCAGCTGAGCGATCTGCTGCAAAGAATTGCCGAAGGGGTTACGCGGATACTGCGCTCCATTTTCGGGTTTGTACTGGCCAGGGTTGACCTTCTTCAAATAGTTAACCGCTTCAAACGTTTCGCGACCCATACCAGCAAGTGAATCGTTTGTCGTTGCTCCGTAGATCTCCTCGAAGCCGCTCTGAATGCTCGCTGATGAACGGCCTGCGCGGATTGTAAAATCAGAAAGATTTGAGATCGCTAGTGCGGGTGCTCGCCCTTGCAGTACGCGTGGCATGGTTTGCGTCATCGACACTGCCCGAAACAGCGACTTCTGCGGATCGTCCTTGCTCTGCAAGTACCGGTTAAGCCAACCATCATTCGTTGATTTCACACCGGGCGTAGCAGATTCCATGTAGTCCTGTGCGTCGAAGTGTGAACGCGTATTGTCCGGTGATCCGGAGGCGTGCACGATGGCCAGGCGTTTGGAATCCCAGAGTGGCTTGAATGGACTAAGCGCGGGATGAAGACCGAAGAATCCGTCAAGGTCGACTGCCGCATCAACATTGCCAGTCGCGGGCTTGGGTATGGCGATGTTTGGTCGGAGGTCGTAATAGTTTCCCTCGCCAAACGGAACAACCATGTTCAGGCCGTCAACAGCGCCTCGTTGAAATATGGCAATGAGCGTCTTGCGACGACCACCGGTCACGGCGTTCGACACGTTGGCAAACACCGCGCGCTGCAAAAACGTCGGTGCTGACAGCGACACACCAATACTCGCTAATGCAATCCCACCTGACTTAAGAAAGAATCTGCGATTCATATAAAAACCTCAAAATGCAACTGCGTTGATTCACTGACGCTGAAACTCGGGTGTACCTAGAATTAAACCTACGACTTTCGAAAGCGGGTCATTGATGTTTGCCTCGACTCGTGGCCGCTGTCTTGGCATTGGACCAGAACCACCATTTTGCTCCATCTGACCGGGAGGCTCGATCTGCGCACGAGGCGCTGGAATGCTTACAACTGCCTGCTGATCCATTTGCTTCAACAAAGTCGCGCGCGTTGATGCGGAAACATCACCGCCGAGAATTGTTTCAAGGAAGTGATCCATCAGTTTTGTCTTATCTGACTCCGGAACTTGCTGATCATTCGTCGCCAGCTTATCTAGATTCACGCGCGTTCCCTGAATGCGATTGGTCGCCAACGCCAGACCGAAATTCATCCGCTCCAGCAAACCACCGGTGTTAACCCAACTTTCAGCTGTATCGGAATAACCGTTCGGGGTTTGATAACCATAGAGTGGCTCACCCATTCGTTGCAGCCACTGATGTGTCCCTGGGCCACCATTAGTGTCGGCTCCGAGCGTACGAATCGCACTGATGACGAGTTCAAATGGACGTTTGATTTTCGCGCGGTAAGCTTCAGGCGAATTGAATTCTTTTGAAAAGAAGATCGTCTTTAACATCTCGCGAATGTCACCATCACTTTTCGTGTACGTTGCCGCCACGCGATCAACCAACGATGGTGGCGGAGTGTCAGAGACGAAGTGGCGAACAAGCTTCGTCGCGATGAACTTCGCTGTCGATGGGTGATGTGACAGGATATCGAGCACCATCAACCCATCTTTGATTCCGCCCCCCGCAGGGATCTTGTGACCCAGCACAAGCTTTTCGCCATCATCGTGTGTACGTGCGTTGAAGTAGAATGTGCCTGCATTCCTACGACCGGCTTCACCCGTCATCGCATTGACGGCGGCTCCTGCACCCCGAGGAGCGAAAATGGTCCAGCCGGTAAAGCAGCGCGCCACCTCCTGCACATCTTTTTGTGTGTAGCCCCCGTCGACGCCCAGCGTGTGCAATTCCATCAGCTCGCGTGCGTAGTTTTCGTTGATACCTCGGCGCTGTTGTTGTGGAGCTGCTGCGGGTCGCTTAACTTCTTGTTGTGGAGTTGCCGTCACTCGCGGAATTTGTTGCGCAGCTCTGCGGTTCATCAACAAGGCACGCCGACGCAGGTCACGATCGATACTCGGAAAAGCCTGCCGCTGGACTAAAGGTCTGAGCAACGCGCCGCCGGGCCGCTGCGCGTTTGGACTGACACTTTGAAAATTGTCGAGGTAGAAAAGCATGGCGGGACTTTTCGCAGTCGCTTCCAAAAGCGTGCCAAACTTCGCCATGGCGTTCGGACGAATCGTTTCTCGATCATAGGCAGGCAACAACCACCGGTCGGCTCCTTTGCCGACGAAGACATTGAAGTGGTTCGACCAGAAGTCGACCATCACTTCCAGCAATTGTCGTTCGCTGTAAACGGCTCTGAGTATCCTTGAAGCCTGTAACTCGGCCGACAGGCGTTGCGGTTCCATTAACCCGTTCTGTCGATAATACTCGCGAATCGCCTGCCGATATTTTTCGTTCTCAAGTGGATTCTGTGGAGGCGTTTGCGGAGTCGGAGTCGTCTCCCCTTGATTCTTCTTCTCGTTGTCAGGGTTGTTTGGCGTGCCAGTCGAGTTTGCCCCTCCTTTAACTCTGTTCTCACGAGCCTCTGCAAGATTCTCAGGAAGCAGTCCGCGAGCTTGCAGCTGACGCAGAAGTTGTCCTGGCTGAGGATACTTTTCGTAGAGCTCTGCCGTAGTCATTGTTAGGCTCGTCAGATCCTTAACTTTGTTTTCCGCAACTGTGTCTGCAATGTTCTCAGGCGCTAATTGCTGGTTTATGTAGTTTTCGACACCGATCGACTTCACGCGTTCGATATCACCTGGTCTCACACCGAAGCCAAGCCTATTCAGCACGTGAACGACTCGCTGTTCTTCGCTCAGCTTTTTGGAGGCCGCCTGACGCTTTTGCACAGCGGCAAACGAATGCATTGACGGGGCAAACAATCCGGCCGTTACTGAAAAGCCAGTTATGAAAGCTATTGCAACTCGAAGACTTGTAATGCGCAGCGGTTTATTAGTCATTCTCATCTCTTTACCATCGAATCCTGTCGCGATTTTGGGAGTCGGGCGTCCCCTTCGTGCCTCAAACCGTTTAGACGCAGCCAACCCGCCGTTGGCTGATTAAACCTATGAAAACGAAGCTAAGAGTGGCTACCGTTGCCTGATTTGTCGCGCAAAAGCGCAAAAGACTCAAAGCGTTTGGCTGTGCGCTTTTGCGCCTTTGCAGGAACCTAACGACCGATTAGGGTCGGTCTTGAGCAGCCGTGCTCGCCGGAGTAGCGGTCGTCCGGCCGAGCGGCCGCGGATACGTCACAAAGCTTCGATTGCCGTCCTTATCTATAGTGCGTACTCCAAAAAAGAAGTTGTCCTTCGACATCCCCTTCATCGAAAACGCATTCACATTCCCCACGGCCTTTGAGTTCGTCCAAACAGGCGACGTCGTGTCGCGCCAAACGATCTCATATCCAGCTAGATCCGGTTCTTTATTTCCATCCCATTTCAAATCCGTATCGTTTGAAAGACGCGCAGTCAGGATGTTTACGTTCCTGGGGCGCGATGGCGCCAAGGCTAACATGGCCAAAGATGCGGCATTCACGCGAGCAACATCAGCAACATAAGCGAAGTCGACAAACTCAGGCAGGTCTCCATATTGAATGCCATTCTCCACGCGAACATTCTGGTGCTGATGGCGATACTCCTCGTTGACTTCGGTGAAGCGCACTGCCGGGTAACCTCTTTCCAAGAACGGCATATGGTCCCCACCACGTCCATATCGGTCTCTTCTCCATACGAGCATCACCGTCATGCGCGGAACGAATCGTGCTGCGGTCTCCTTTATGAATCGCGCGAGCTGTCTTGACGATGAATCGTTTTCACCACCGACACTTCTACGCGTGTTAGCTTCCTGTGTGGTCTCGTTTGAGGGCACTCCCTCTGAAAAGACTCGTACAGTGGTGCGATCACGAACGCCGTTGCCACCGAGAGTGTTGCCGATGATGTCGTTGGTGAACATCGCCTCGATATTCCAATTCTTCTGTTTCGCCTCTTCGGCAAAGTGTGTAGAGCCCAACAGACTCTGTTCTTCTCCGGCCACCGCCATGAACACGATCGTCGCGTCGAATTTGTATTTCGCCATCACGCGGGCCATCTCCAGCACAGCGGCAGTCCCCGATGCGTCGTCATTCGCCCCGGGTGCATCGCATTTAGCATCGGTCGGACTCGAACACATCGAATCGTAATGCCCGCTGACTACATACATTCGATCCGCAGATTCCGATTGCGTGCCTCGCAGTGTGGCGACGACGTTTGTGACCATCGTTGGCTGAGGGACTCGCTGCGCTTTCTGTTGTTCGTAGGTTTGTTTCTCAACGGTCATACGCCCGCCAGAAGTCTCTGCCGCGCGTTGAAACTCTGCATATAACCAATCGCGGGCGGCACCGATTCCGCGCTTCGGATCATTCTGTTCTGAGAGTGTGTTGCGAGTGCCGAAGGCGACAAGCTGCCGAATGGTGCGCTCGATATTGCGTGCATCGATTTCGCGAACGATGTTGCGAATAGTTGGATTGTCTCGTTGAGACGGCCGGCTGATCCGTGTACTTCTCTGGGCAAAGATCAGTGTCGAGATCGATAGATTGATGGCTAGGGCTAGCATCCACGCAGCTCGGTGCTGTTTAGCAAGGTTCATGTTGTTCTTTGGATTGGAATCAGCGCGCACTGGGATCAGACGGTTCACGATAGACAGGACTAAACGTACGCGTCGTGTTCTCTGTCACACTTCCGACGGGTTCCATGCGCGGGGGTGGTAGATGTTGCACGGGCGGTCTTTCCGCGAAGGTGGATCTCACCGGCTGCGTGCCGCTAACTTCGCGTTGCGAGCTCAAGAGTTTGGTCCAAAAGCGAATCATCATCGCAACGCAACCAAACAACGTGGCTGTACTCAATAGAACGATCCAAACAAGCGCAGCTGGATGAACACCTCTCTCCGCAAATCCCGTGACGCCGCCGAATATGATTGCCAAACCGATTACCACTGTCAGCCCCAGCACAAGGCTAGGTACGGCTAACTTAACTGGCGGTGCTGGAGCCTGATTAACAGGTGCGGGCCAACTGAGGTTCGCACCACAGCGATTGCAGTATTTAAGTTCGACAGTAATTTCATTTCCACACGACGGGCAATACATTCGAAACGCCTCCGGTTCTTTCGCCTAATTTAACATTTTGAAGCGGAAGGTTGAATTACGCAGCAAGCAAAAAGCCATCCACAGATTACGCAGATTACACGGATTTAGAACCTAATCAGCTAACTTGACTCATTTGCAACCGCTGAACTTTCGCATCAACCTGGCTAATTAGGTTCCAAATCTGTGTAATCTGCGTAATCTGTGGATGGCTTTTTCTGAGACTTACCGGATGCGATAGGCGCGGCCCTTCCACACAACAATCAATTCGCCGCTTAGTTGTTCCGCAATCGTTCTGATACCTGGTTCGTCACCTATCAAAGCGCGATACTGTTCAGAACCTCGCGAGACATTCACCAAAGAGTGCGACTGGTAAAGCACATCAACCCACACCTGCCCGCGCTTCTCAAAACGATGACCGCCAACCGTGCGCAGCTCTCTTTCCTTTTCGCTCGTTTCGTCCTTCGGCGGAGCCTCACGACTGATTGCACGCAACTTAGCGGATCTCTCTGACTGTTTGTCCAGACCTTGTGATTTCGCCGGACCAGACACAGTTGTTTGCGGCGCTGCGTTAAACACTCCGCGGTCCTCTTCTTTAGCTTTCTGATCGCGGGTCGCCGCGGACTCGTCTTTCTTTTGTCTTGCGGCCTCGTTCCTTTCAGCATCACTCCCGGGCTTAGCGGTTGCCGCACCACCGGTTGATACAGCTGGCGCGGCTTTCGGCTCGGAAGGTTGCGGTCGTTTCGCTAAATCGTCGGCACTCTTCGCGACCTCAGTTGTCGTGCTTACCGGAGCCGGAGACGGAGCGGCTGCTGCCTGTTCTTCTGCAACACTTCCCTGCTTGATCTCGCCCGCCTTATTGTTCTCCTGTTTTGTGACATTGCCGCGTTGATCGTTCTCTGGTTTCGTGAAACCTTCGACGGTTGGTTCACTCGCTGGCGCTGTTGAAGGCTCTTCGCGATTAAGTCCAGTTGCCGCCGGCTTCTGTCTGACATTGCTGGCGAGCTGCTCGGGTAGGGAGCGACGCCATACCATGATCCACGCAAGCGCAACAACGATGACGAGCGCCATTGCGGGTACAGCGTAGCGAATCACCATTGGTGAGAATAAGCTTGCAAGAAATGTCTTCAACCCGGACGGTGCTATTTCCTCCCGGCCCAAAGTCGCGATAGCAGGTGAGGAAAGACTTAACTGCGCAACGATCTTTCGACACCGAGTGCATTCCGCTAGATGAGCTGTGTACCTGGCTCGAGTCGCTGCTGGCAAGGCGTGCTCCGCATAAGCGTTCAGCTCATCGGCATCGAGATGCGTATCAGCATCTACCGCAGAATTGGTATCAGCAGCCAAGTTGCCATTCGGCTTACCGCTGAACTTGCGTAACAGAACATCAATTTCTTTGTTTGGTTCGCGACTCATTTCCACAGAACAACATCCAACATCAGAACGGCTTA
>DATBSH010000042.1:0-19750 GCA_036559885.1 Pyrinomonadaceae bacterium | reverse complement strand
CGCTTTAGCTTGTCGTGACTTACCGTATATTCAACTTCTTTCGGGAATATGTGCCGGTTCAGCGCACTGGTTCAAGCATTTTCAAGTGCAATTCCCGAAGGCAGTTGAATCTGCAGCACGTCACGACAAGCTAAAGCGTATCGGACATCCGCTACCGCGTTTCGGTACTGACTGTTTATCCCTACGTATCCTCAAAGCGGATGTTATAGTTGACGCTCAGCAGTTGTATCTTAAAGATCTTCGACGCGAAATTTGAAAGAGAAACTATTAGCCTATCTTGTTTGTCCCGCCTGCAGTGGAAGCCTAACTCTTTTTTCTGAAGCGCAGCAGCACGATGAGATTCTTACAGGAACACTAACGTGTACGGCGTGCTCGTCTAGTTTTCCGATCACCGGCGGAATTCCAAGGTTCGCGAACCTGGACGAAGTCGATGCCGACAAGAAAGAGACAGCTGCCGGTTTCGGTTGGCAGTGGCAACACTTCGTTCAGGAAGATGAACGTTACGCTGAACAATTCCTTGGTTGGATACATCCAGTAACACCAGAGTTCTTTCGCGACAAAGTTGTTCTCGAAGGTGGATGCGGGAAAGGCCGCCATACACAACTCGCGGCCCGTTGGGGAGCTCGCGATGTTATCGGCGTGGATTTAAGCGTCGCTGTTGAGACAGCTTATCAGGCCACCCGTGAATTGGAGAACGCTCACATTGTGCAAGCCGATATTTTTCGGTTGCCGCTCAAGCGAAGTTTCGACTTTGCATTTTCCGTCGGGGTCTTGCATCACTTACCTGACCCGCGTGCAGGCTTTATTTCATTAGCTTCGAAAGTTAAACCCGGAGGGTCGATCGCTGCCTGGGTTTACGGAGCCGAAAACAATGAGTGGATCACTCGCTGGGTGAATCCCCTGCGCGAGCGAGTCACTTCGAAAATGAATCCCGGTACCTTGCTGCAGCTGTCGAAGGTCCCGGCAGCAGCACTTTTCGTTGTGACCAAGTTGGTGTATGGACCTCTAAACAAGAGTCGACGTTGCGCAGCTGTTGCGCAGCATCTGTTCTACAACGATTATTTAAGCGCGATTGCGCCGTTTGGTTGGCGCGAGCAGCACACGATCGTGTTCGATCATCTGGTGGCCCCCACTGCGTTTTATATTCCTCGCGAGGATTTTGAGAGTTGGTGGAAAGATGTGGCGGCGGCAGATGTAATAATCTCCTGGCATAACAAGAACAGTTGGCGCGGGTTTGGCCGACTGCCGTGAGGGAAAAGAGCCAAGAGGGAAGAGCCAAAGACCAAGACTACAGATCACAGATCGCAGATCTCAGATGATCTCAGATTTCAGATCTCAAATCTCAAATCTCAGATCTCAAATCTCAGATCTCAGATCTCAGATGATCTCAGATCTCAGATGATCTCAGAATCACACGTGCAATCGACCGACTTAAACGTTTGGAAACCACTGTGGCAACTGCCGCAGAGGTGGGAATTGATCCTGTCGCTGGCCAAGCGCGAGCTTTTCGCGCGCTACAAAGGTTCGGTCTTGGGTATGTTGTGGCCGTTCCTTACGCCGGCAGTAATGATCGCTATATTCACTCTCGTGTTCTCTGGAATTTTTGGAGCGCGATTCGGATCCAGTGGGTCCCCGTGGGATTATGCGCTTTACCTCTTCTGCGGGTTACTGCCGTGGACAATGTTTCAGGAAACACTCCAACAGTCCGCAAACACGATTGTGAGTCATGCCAACCTGGTAAAGCGAGTCGTGTTTCCACTTGAGACGCTTCCCGCCTCTCTGGCATTGGCTGCACTCGGTAATCAACTTTTCGGAACTGTCGCGATGCTGATCGCCGCTGTTGTCATACAGCACCAGTTTCACGCTACCGTTTTGCTGTTTCCTTTGTTGATGGTGCCGCAGCTCTTGTTGACGTTAGGAGCCGCTTGGTTGATCGCGTCGTTGGGCGTCTTCCTCCGCGATATCGCCCAGGGCATTACGTTGCTCCTGATGGCGTGGTTCTACCTGACGCCGATTATCTATCCTGAGTCGGCAGTGCCCGGGCAGCTCCGCACAGTCATAAACCTTAATCCGTTTACATCGCTGGTTCGAAACTATCGTCGCCTATTTCTCGACGGCGTGTCGCCAGACTGGCTTGGACTCGCATACTTCAGCGTGCTCGCAATCCTCGTCTTTATCTTTGGCTACTGGTGGTTTGCCCGAACCCGAAGAAACTTTGCCGACGTAATCTAAAACCAAACTTTTCCTTTGCTGCAACGCTTGTGCATGGAATAATCAAGCTATGAAACTACTGCGAATCCCTCCCTTCCAGATCGCTTTTGCACTGATGATGCTGATGGGCTTGTCTGCGTCGGCTCAACAGAATCCGACCCAACGCGACAACGACAAAGCGGCTCTGTACACACGGTATTACGACGCTAAAAAGATCGATACACCGGAGCAGCAGCGCGTGGCGTACGAGTTGGCCCAGCAGTACCTAAAGCAATTTGGAAACGACAACGATAAGTACGCTGAAGCGGTGAAGAAATTTGTGATTCTTTATGAAAGAGCGCTGCGTGAGTTTGAATTGAACAAACTGTTTCTGGCGAAGAATTATGCCAAGGTGTTTGAAGACGGTAACGCAATGCTGACCAAAGATCCGGAGCACTACTTTGTGCTTGGACAAATTGCCCAGGCCGGTTACGAACTGGCCCGTGCCGGTGATGTCAGCCGCAACAAGCAGACGATCGAACTCGCACGTCATGCGCTCAAGTTGTTGGACGCGAGAACCGTGACCAAGGCAGACCCGTTCAAGGACGTGAACACCGCCAAAGGGTTCCTTCACTTTGTTGTCGGTTGGATGCTAAGAACTGATGCACCCGCAGAGGCGGCCGCAGAACTGAGAAAGGCTGTAGAGACTGAAAGCCCGTTCAAGGCTGATCCCGGCGTTTACAGTTTATTGGGGGCGCTTATTATAAAAGGAGAATATGAACCCAAGGCAGCTGCCTACAACGACAAGTTCGGTAACAAACCACCATCTCCTGAGCAGCAGGCCGCGTTAAGCGAACTAGATAAAATTGGCGCGCGGGCAGTTGACGCTTACGCCCGCGCGGTCGCACTCACTAAACCTGAACAAGCCGAAGCGAAAAGTAAATTGCTTGCGCAGTTGACTGCGCTGTACAAATCATTCAACAACGAATCCGAAGCAGGCTTACACGAATTGCTTGCACAAGTCTTAACTAAGCCTCTGCCGTAAACGTTTTTTCTTGTAATCCTGTAATCATGTAATCGTGTTAAAGCCAGTAACAGGATTACAAGATTTCAGAATTACAAGATACTGTCAGCAAGCTAAAACCTGCGGACTCTCACGTTTTGGCGCCCGCAGTTTCTGACGTATCATCTCCCTCACTCCCTAAAAACCGCTGATGGTGCTATCAAACATGAAACATAGAATTCTTCTACTCCCGCTTCTTCTGATCATCTCGGTCGCCGCGGTCGCGCAACAAACCCGGCCAACAGATGGTGTACTGCTAACCGTTGACTCGCTCTTTTCGTATCGCGGCAAGCTGCTTGGTCCAGTGCGATGGCAAACGGACGGATCAGGTTACTTCGCTCTCGAACCATCGGCCACAAAACCAAACGCAGTCGATATCATTCGTTATGGCGCGGCCACTGGTGAACGCACCGTCTTCGTTTCCTCAGACAAGCTCATCCCTTCAGGAGCGACGGCGCCGCTGTCAATCGAGGAGTTTGACTTAAGTGAGGACGGACAGAAGATTCTGATCTTTACAAACACAGCTCGCGTTTGGCGAAGCAACACGCGCGGTGATTATTGGGTACTGGATTTGAAAACCTCGTCGTTACGTAAGCTCGGCGGAGAAGCGAAACCCTCGACACTCATGTTTGCCAAGTTCTCGCCGGATGGCACACGCGTTGGCTATGTTCGTGAGAACAATATTTATGTCGAATCGCTGACTGCCAACTCACAGTCACCGATCACGCAGCTGACTTCCGACGGTTCGCGTTACATCGTTAATGGAACGTTTGATTGGGTGTACGAAGAGGAGTTGTTCTGTCGCGACGGATTCCGTTGGAGCCCTGACGGTAACCGCATTGCCTACTGGCAACTGAATTCTGAAGGCGTAAAAGAGATGACGCTGATTAACAACACAGATGCGCTCTATCCCTTTACGATCACTTTTCCTTATCCGAAGGCGGGCGAGACAAATTCTGCAGCGCGTGTGGGTGTCATCAGTGCCACGGGTGGTCCTACACGATGGTTTGAAGTTCCCGGTGATGCCCGGAACAACTACCTCCCGCGCATGGAATGGGCGGCCAGTTCAGATGAAGTAATCATTCAACAGCTAAACCGGCTGCAAAATACGAACACGGTAATGCTTGGTGATGCGCGAACTGGAAAAGTTCGCACCATTCTCGTAGAGAAAGATGATGCCTGGGTCGACACCGCCTGGGGTGACATTGACTGGGACAAACAAGGTCTTGCGCGAGGCGATGCCGAATGGGTTGACGGTGGAAAGCGATTTTTGTGGGCCAGCGAACGCGATGGTTGGCGTCACATCTATTCAATCGCTCGAGATGGTAGCGATGTTCGTAACGTTACGCCTGGAAAATTCGACGTTATCAATGTAGAGCGCGTTGATGATGCTCACCATTCGATCTACTTCGAGGCCTCACCTGAGAATGCAACGCAACGCTATCTCTATCGCGAGCCGCTCGACAGCAGCGGAAAACTCGAGCGCATCACTCCGGCGGCCGCTCCTGGCGTGCACGCCTACAACATATCGCCCAACGGCGAGTTTGCTATCCACGCATATTCGCAATTTACACAACCTCCGACGACAGATGTTCTCCGACTCGCGCAACACACATCTCTCAGAGTCCTGATTGACAATCATGAGTTGAAAGAGAAGCTCTCCAAGCTAAAGAAAACACCGTCGGAATTCTTTAAGGTTGACATTGGCGAGGACGTTCAACTCGACGGCTGGATGATTAAGCCGCCTGACTTCGATCCGCACAAGAAATATCCAGTGTTGTTTTATGTGTATGGCGAGCCATGGGGACAGACAGTGATGGATTTGTGGGGTGGCCGAAATGAACTGTGGCACATGATGCTTGCTCAGCAAGGCTACATCGTGATGAGCGTGGATAACAGAGGAACTCCAGCTCCGAAGGGGCGAGCGTGGCGCAAGATCGTTTATCGCAAAATGGGCATCGTGAATTCGCAGGATCAGGCAAACGCAGCGCGGGCGATCATCAAATGGCCGTTCGTCGATGCGACGCGCATCGGTATTTGGGGATGGAGCGGCGGAGGTTCCTCTACGCTCAACGCTATGTTCCGTTATCCAGACGTGTACCAGGTAGGATTGTCAGTCGCTCCAGTACCAGTGCTTCGCTATTACGACACAATCTATCAGGAGCGGTATGGTGGATTGCCGCAAGATCATCCGGACGAGTGGAAACAGAGTTCGCCCATAACGTTTGCAGGAAACCTGAAAGGGCAGTTAATGATTGTGCACGGCACTGGAGACGACAACGTTCACTATCAGGGAACGGAGGCTTTGGTTAATGCGCTGATAGCCGCGAACAAGCAGTTTCAAGTGATGTCATATCCGAATCGGTCGCACGGAATTTACGAGGGACCCGGAACAATGCGTCATCTTTACGGACTCTTCACTCGATTCATCAACGAGAAACTGACACCGGGTGGCCGTCCGGCCGAGGTGAGCACACAATAGCGTCGAATGATCATTCTAAAGTCTGGATCAGAGCTGCACCCAACTTGAAGCCGCAGTTAACAAGGCGCCAAAGCTGGAAAGAATCAAGTTCGTTCTGACAAGAATGAGCGCCCTCGCCGCTATCGAGCATACTCAACTAAAGAACGGGAGCGAAGCGACCTAATCAACTGATGGGATCGCCAAGTTTAGTTCAATCGGTCGCTTCGCTCCCGTTCTTTAGTTGTGTGGCTTTCGAGTGCTGCGAACTCTTGTGGTACCTCTCTCAATACTCGTGTCAACTCGAAGGCGGTAGCTTGGCTTCCTGTGGTCGCGTTATTCGGAGTTAGACGAATACGCCAAGCCAGTAGCGCGCTTACCGACTGCCAGCATGCACGGCCTATGGAATCGTCGCGATAATTCGCAGCGGTCCACCACTACCGCGCGCAATCTTCATTGGCAGGGCGATGACTGAGAAACCCTTCGCCGGCAGTTGGTCGAGATTAGCTACATTCTCGAAGGCGGGGATGTTCTTATCAAACAGGATACGGTGACTTTCGAAAACCTTCGATTGCCCGTAGTCGATACTGGCTGTATCTAAGCCAATAGCTTTGATTACTCGGTTTTCGGTGAGCCAGCGCGCCGCCTTTGGATCCAGACCCGGAAAATGAAGCTTTGGAACTGCACCAGCTCCTCGTTCATCCGTGCCTAGATATTTCTTACGGTCTGGATAAAATTTTCCAAACCCCGTTCTCAAAAACACAATGCTGCCGGCAGGTATCCTTCCGTAACGCTTTTCCCAATTCTGAATATCAGCAATACTGACCAGATAATCTACGTTGGCTGCGCACTGCGCCGTCACGTCAATCAAGACTCCCGCTCCCATTAGTTGCTCCAACGGAATTTGGTCAACGCTGTGGTGACCCTTGGCAAAGTGCATGGGTGCATCGATGTGCGTGCCGCCGTGCTCAGCGGCCCGATACCGAAAGGCAGAATAGTAATATCCTTGCTCGGTAACGCCTTCGAAGTCCGTTTCAAGTTGGAACTGTTCTGCCGTGGGCCAATAGACCGTTGAAGAATCGAAGGCGTACGACAGGTCAATGATGTGCTTGGCCGGCCTTTGAGGTGGCGGTACGAGTAACACGACAGACAACAGAGCTGTAATCAAGACATTCATGTCAGATGCTCCTTTTTTTGGCCAGGGAAGATTGAGTGCGAAGCCTATTATAAGCGTGACTCATTGGGGAGAGCAGGGCCGCGAAGCGCTAAGGGCCAGGAGCAAAGCACTAGGAGCACAGGACAAAGCGCGCTTTGCTCTTCGCACTTTGCTGTTGATCCTTGACATTTTCCACGGCGCCGTTAGCATTTGATTGTCATCACTAAACAGCTCCCCTGTGCCATCCGACCACAGGACAACTCACCAAGCGTTATTGACCTGAATAAGGAAGTGTTATTTGGCCGCTGAGACGGAGAACTTAAAACCCCTTCCACACGCTGAACCGGACACTACGACTCCGCTCGTTACGGAGCCATTTGCCAGCGCGATTGAAGACTCGCGCTTCCTAAGAGGATTACTAGAAGCAAGTGTCGACGGGATCATGGGTTTTGACCGCGAGTGTCGCTTTACCGCCTGGAACCGGGCGATGGAATGCATCTCCGGTTTGCGCCGCGAAGAGGTTGTCGGCAAACGCGCATTCGATGTGTTTCCGTTCATGAAAGAAACCGGAGAGTTTCGCTACTTCCTGGAGGCGCTGGCCGGCCGCAGCGTGGTTGGAGAGAACAGGCCTTTTGCAGTCCCTCAAACCGGTCGTGCCGGATTCTTTGAGGGCTACTATTCTCCACTTAAGAATGAACTAGGCGAAACGATTGGTGGGGTCGGTGTCGTGCGCGACATTACGGAACGAAAGCGGGTTGAGGAGATCGCGCGGGAAGCCCATCAACGACTGACCTTTCACGTCGAGAACTCACCGCTTGCGGTCGTCGAATGGGACAACGAGTTTCGTGTGTCACGTTGGGCGCCGTCAGCGGAACGATTGTTTGGTTGGAACGCGGAAGAAGTGATGGGAAAACGGGTCGCGGATTGGGACTTTGTTTTTCCCGACGATCTGGAAGCCGTCTTCGAAGTTGGCTATCGACAGCGCCAGGCGAAGGAACGTCATGGGGTTTCACGCAATCGCAACTACACAAAAGACGGCAAAATTCTTCATTGCGAATGGTACAACTCGACGCTTTACGACGATGCGGGCCAACTTGTATCGATTCTTTCGCTCGTGCTTGACGTCACTGCCGCAAAACGAACCGAGCACGCTTTACGCGAATCGGAGGAACAGTATCGTCTGTTCTTCGAATCGAATCCGCAACCGATGTGGGTCTACGATTTGGAGACACTGGCTTTTCTTGCCGTTAACGATGCCGCGGTCGACCATTACGGTTATTCACGTGAAGAATTTCTCGCGATGACGATCATGGATATTCGGCCTTCAGAGGATAAGCCGGTGCTATCTGCATACTTGTCATCAGCAAGCGCCCATTTGGACCGAGCCGGTGAATGGCGTCATCGGAAAAAAGACGGATCTGTCATCAATGTCGAGATCACCTCACATCGGCTTGACTTTGGCGGACGTCGCGCCGAATTCGTCCTGGCTAACGACATCACGGAGCGAAAGCGCGCCGAGACAGCTTTGCGCGAAAGTGAAGATCGTTATCGTGATCTTGTCGAAAACAGCCATGAACTGATGTGCACACATGATCTCGATGGTCGCATCCTTTCCGTGAATCCGTGGGCCGCTCACGTGTTGGGTTATCCGCAGCAGGCGTTGATTGGGGTGAATGTGCGTACTGGATTAATCCCTAAGTATCGGCCTCAGTTCGACGACTACATTAAAACGATCAAGGCCCACGGCTACGCGCGGGGAATCATGCAGGTGCAGACCGCAAAAGGAGAGGTCAGGCTTTGGGAGTACTACAACACTCTCCGGACAGAGGGCGTAGAAACTCCGATCGTGAGAGGGATGGCCCACGATGTTACCGAACGCCGGCAGGCCTTAACTCGTGAGAAAGAAGCACGCATGGAAGCGGAAGCGGCGAATAGACTCAAAGACGAGTTCCTTTCAACCCTTTCACACGAATTACGTACACCTCTGACGGCAATCGTTGGCTGGTCGAAACTGCTGATGCAGGGAGACGTCGACGCTGAGAAACAACCACACGCTTTGGAAACGATCGTGCGAAATGCGCAAGCCCAGGGCCAGTTGATCAACGACCTGCTGGAAGTTTCTCGCATCATCACAGGTAAGCTGCATCTGAACTTCGGTCCGTGTCAGCTTCGGCCAATAATCGAAGCGGCAATCGAAAGTGTAAGACCGACCGCAGAGGCCAAAGGAGTCAAAGTTAAAGCGCTATTCAAGCCACAAGTTGACTTAGTTTCGGGCGATGCAGATCGGCTGCAGCAAGTAGTATGGAACCTGCTGTCAAACGCGGTGAAGTTCACTTCCAGCGGCGGATCCGTAGAGGTTAGATTGCGACGAAACAATTCGCATTTGGAAATCGTGGTGGCCGACACCGGCGAGGGAATAAAGCCGGATTTCTTGCCCCACGTTTTTGAACGATTTCGTCAGGCGGATGGATCGACAACACGATCGCATGGCGGACTCGGTTTGGGGCTAGCCATCGTCAGGCACTTGATAGAGCTACACGGAGGGACCGTCCGCGCGGAAAGTGACGGTGCGGGAAAAGGCGCGACGTTTATTGTCAGAATTCCCTTGCTGATTACAGAGGAGAAGAAACTGGAAACTGAAACAAGGCGGGTGCCGGCGTTTGATCCGGGGCAATCGGAATCTTCTGTCAGTCTCAATGATTTGCGCATCTTGATAGTTGATGACGAAGAAGACGCACGAGAGCTGGTTTCCACGATGCTTGCGCGGGCCGGCGCAGTTGTTCAGGCGGCGTCATCTGCCGGCGAAGCACTTACTCTGATCGAAAGTTGGAAGCCAGAGGTGCTAATCGCCGACATTGGGATGCAGGGAGAAGACGGATACGACTTGATCAGGAAAGTTCGCGCGTTGCCTGAAGATCAAGGAGGCAACATTCCTGCAATTGCGCTTACCGCCTACGCGCGAATTGAAGATCGAAAGCGCGCCCTCTCATCCGGATTTCAGGTTCATCTTGCGAAGCCTGTAGATCGTACTCAGTTAGCTGTTGCGGTCAGCAACTTGGTGAGCGATTAAATTTGCTGCTACTTGCGTGCGCTCTTTTCGATCGATTTCACTCGATTGGACTGTAGATGTGTTACCATGCCCGCACGCCGATACCATACGCCTTCCTTTGTGCGCCACGCCTCATCCGCTTCAATGTATGTTCCATCAGTTAATCGAATAACCACCTGACGCTGAGCGTCGCTCTGACTGTTGCCTGTCGATACAGGATTGTTACTGACGAGCGCTCGCGTTACTCGCGGGCTGGGTGACGGGGACGGACGTTCCTTAGGCGTTGGTGAAATCTCTGGTGTCCGAGTGCCAGCTGGAGCAGGAGTGGTAGATGGGAAGGATTCAGGTGTCACTGTTACTGCGGCAACAGGTTTTTCCTGTTGAGCCGGCAGCCGTGTGTTTCGACGGCTTAGTGCAACGTAACCCAGAGAAAGTAACACAAGCAGCCCGAGCAATCCTGCGACCGCTGCTACTAGCACTGGACGGTTTCCACCGCTGCTCAAGTTCAGTTGTTCGGTTGCGACCGTTGCAGGTGCGGTTGATAGACCGTCGGGTGAGGTTGGTGACGCGTCGAGCTCAGTATCGCTAGCGTGAACAAGCGGGGTACCGTCGAGATCGCACACCTCATCGGAATCATGATAGAGGAAACTACATTGGGGGCAACGTTTCATTGTGAGTTCAGGTTAACGCACGAAAGAGAGTTCGGTGCTCAACCGTGATTGGTGAAGTAACGGTATTCCGGGAGTGTTCTTTAAAGTGGCAGATTCTTCTTAATAAAGCGTTTCGTCTTGTTTATCATCGAACGGACCTTTGACTCATCTTTGTCATTCGGCTTATCAGCGGGCGTGCCTCGTTCGCTATTCTTCACTTGAGGCTTATTTCGATCACTCGTCTTTGCGTCCGGCTTCTCTGAGATTTTCGTATCGTGGCTCGGCGCGTCCACGGGCTGACGATCTGAAGGATCGTCGCTCACACTTGATCGCTCTTTAGACTTTGCTGCTGCGGTGGTTTCAGCATCACGTTCGGTCGAGGCCGGTGCGCCTGCAACAGCATTCTCAACCGGCGCTTCTGCCGGAGGCGGGATCGGAACATTCGTCGCTCGACGTGAAGCCTGGTGAGTCGATACGTAGTAAACCAACGCAAGAATGGCAGTCAGGATAACAGCCGCCATCACCGGAACGATTCGACTTCGCCATTTTGGTCGATCAACTTCTTCCGCACGGACTGGGAGCGCTTGCATTTGCGGAAGCGGACGACCGTCGTGCCTCAGTCTCGTTCCGTCCATATCGCAATGAGACTGGTCGTCCTCGTATATGAATTCACATTGCGGGCACCTCTTCATTGCCACCTCCGGAAGAAACAGCGCTTTGTTTGTGGGGCCCCGCGGACTTGGAGTGTCTAGAGTGAGAGTTTCCGCCGCAAGCAGATTACACGGATCTCCGCCGCAAGACAATAAAAACCTGTTGATCAGGCGTTTTGTGCTTTGTTCTGAATACTTTGCGGACTAAGCGTCGGAGAGGTATCTCTCGCGGATTACTGCCTCATGGTGCTTGGTGTGTCCGACGATTATGTAGGCCAGGGCGCGCACGGTAAAGGGATTGCCACTGGCGACCCCCGTACGCGACCACGCAACAGGGGCCAGGTTGCGGAAGAAGGACAACGTGTCGAGCCTAACATGCCGGAACTCCTCGACTAGATTCGTCCAGATAACCCTGTTCGCATCGGCGCCCGCCACGCCAATGTCTTGATCGAAGCTAGGCAGGGGTTCGGCAAAGCCACGCGCAAACCACAGGGCGCGATTCAAGAACACGCGTTCGGTGTCGTTCAGGTGGTTGAGCACTTGACGGATGGTCCACTTGTCAGGAGCGTAGCGATAAAGCGATTCCTCCTCACTAATTCTGGCTAAGAAGGAATTCGTCTCCGTCAATTGTTTAGCAAGAATTTCTACGACGTCTCCATCGGGAACGAGGTCGATATAGCGGAAATAGTATGGTGCGGTTTCAGCACTAGCAGGACGGCTCATGGTTTAAATCCTTCTCGATGTAGTTTTAGAGTTTTTCAGAAATAGAAACGCCACCCCACGGTGGTTTTTATTGCTGCGAACTCCAGAATCTCTAGCGAAGCGCGAACAGCAATCATCGGTCAATTATCATTGGACATTTCTCATTTGTCATTCCGGTCCGCAATGCGGCCCCGGACTCCTAGTGTTGCTGCTCCGCGGTTTGCTCATTAGCGACCATCGCCGCTCCCATCAAAAACCAGAACAGCATCACCACCTCACTGTCGCCATAGTTGTAATTTGCAAGCGAACTAATTAGGAATCCGGTGAGTGCGCCCAGAACTCCCAGCAGCACGCCGTAAGCGTTTGTGTCTGATCGATCCCGAGCCAACTTTTCGGCTCGCTCCATGTAGAGCCAGAATGCAGTCATCATCCAAACCCAAAGCGCGAACATTGGCAGTCCGCGATCAAAGGCCAACTGCAGTGGCGTTGAATGAAGATGCAGCATGTCTTTGCCAGGGAAACCCCATTCATTCCAATGCTTCTGCATCGCATCCATGCCGTGTCCGAATACCGGGTGAAGCATGATGCGAGACAACCCGACCTTGGCGACCTGAGCACGTAGAGAGGAACTGTCGTCACCGAGTAGTAAGGCTCCTGGCGCACGCGTTTGACTGACTACGACCGCACCAAACGCGAGCAAAAAGAATAGCGCGAACGTGACTGCGACTCTGCCCACTCCGCGCGTCGAGCGCCATGCGATTAAAAATGCGCCGGCAGCAAACGCGATCAGCACTGTGCGCATTGCGGTTAGGACAATGCCAAGAGCAACGATCACGGTGGCAACCATTGCGAATCGAAAGTATTTGTTAGGGCCATGGTTGCGTAAGTGTGCGACCGCTAATCCCAACGCGAGCTGGGCGATCATTTGCAGTAACTCTGCAAATGTTTCGTAGTGACGAGTCCATCCCGACGCGCGAAATCGATGACTAGTGCCGCCGGAAACGATACCGGAAGGTAGTGGTCTTGCCTGGACGTCCGCGGTTACCCGAAGACCCTGCCGCTCAACATGTTCTCCCTGCGAAATGACGCTTACAGGAACGACGCTGTTTGCCGGAAGTGAACGAAGCAGAGCATCGATGTCATCAGTTGAGTAAACGCGCTTGCCGTTAACGCGCCAAATTGTGTCATCGCGACGGAGATCCAACGTCAGGAACGGACTATCCTCCACAAGGGCTGCAACAACAACGCCCCGACCTCTCACGACGTCATACAGGCTGTACAAAGTGCCAGCGCAAGCTGACGCAATTAATACGGCTACAAGGAGATAGGTCCAGCGCTTAGTTAAGACTGCCCGAGTGAGATAGAAGATAAGAACTGTCCACGAAGCTTTAAATTTTGCGATGCTGATGGCCGTTTCAGCCGAGAGCAGCGATGAAATGAGGGTCCATAAGAGCGACAGCAAGATGATTAGGTCAAACTTGCTTCGTCGTAGCTGGAGACCCCCGCCGCCGATGACTCGTAAAAACCAGCCGATACTGGCTAAAGCTATGCCAATGCTGCTGACAGCGACCGAATGCGGGGCGAAGGCCACGTACAGAAGCAGCCCAGCCAGAGCCGTGCGCTGACCGAATTCGGCAAGACCTCGCTGATTGGGCTTATCTGCCAACTTAGCTACGCAAAACTTAATTTAAGGTTGGGTCGGACAACGGGAATTTCCTCGCTAGCATAGGACTCAGAATGGCACTTGTTTTATAGCGAAACAGTCCAGATAAGTGCGTTGACACCTTAATTTACGCATGTTAGCGTATCCGTGGCTGTTTTTCCTGCAGTTCGGAAAAAGTAGAGTACTGACAAACGCTCTCGAAACCATGGCTTTGTCCCTCTGCCCGCCGCTACGATTAACGCCGCCGACCATAGTAATGATACAAAATATTTTCTGATGGCTTTCGAAAAAGCTAAGGTCCTAAAAGCGGCCGAGAAATTCCTCTCGCAAGGGAAGATCAACGCAGCAATCAAGGAATATCGCCAAATCGTCGATCACGATACGAACGATTTGACGACCTTGAATATGCTTGGTGATCTTTACGCTCGTGCGAACAAAAAAGAGGAAGCTGTTTCCTGCTTCGAGCGCATCGCGCAGCATTACACCACCGAAGAATTCAATCTAAAAGCTATTGCGATGTACAAAAAGATCGAGCGGCTGCGGCCGCAAGATCGAGACATCGCGCGGAAGCTTGGTGATCTCTATGCCTCGCAGGGACTCGTTCATGATGCGCGCGCGCAGTATCTCATTGTTGCCGACGCGTACACTCGCGCGGGGGACAACAAAAGAACACTTGAAATCCTTCATCGTATTGCCGACCTCGATCCCAATAACACAGAAATCCGTCTCAAGCTGGCTGACGGCTATGTCAAAGAGAATATGTGGCGTGAAGCGGTCAGCGCCTTTGTCCAAGCAGCTAACCGGCTGCATCAGACTGGATCCTATGACAAGGCGTTGGACGCATATGACCGTGCGTTAGGCCTCGCTCCAGATGATATTGATGTTCTAACTGGACTCCTCGAATCGCATATCGCGCTGGGAACCGCTGCCGAAGCCGCCGAAATACTCGAACAGGCGGTTGAGAAGAACAAGGCAGATGTCCGGTTAGCGTCGATGTTGGCGCGTGCTCATCTCGAGGCTGAGGACCCAAAGGGTGCGGAGCGCGCAACGGCTCTCATGATGCGACATGACCCGGGGAACTATGTTCAGCATTTGCCAGTTGCAAGACTGTACGTAAAGAGTGGTGCAGTTGACGACACGGTTCGCATTCTCGGCGACATCATTGATCGCATGTTGGCAGGCCGCCAGGAGAAGGAACTGCTTGAGTTGGTTAATCAGGTTCTCGAGAAGAATCCTAATCATATTGCCGCATTGCGTATGCTCATTCGCATTTACTGGTGGCAGCGCAATATGGAGAGCCTGCGCTTTGCACTGGAAAGACTTGCCGACTCAGCCCAAGCCGCGGAATTACCAGACGAAGAACGGTACGCGTTGACGCAACTGGTTCGTCTGTCGCCAGACGACCAGCGCTATTTGGAACGACTCAATGTGCTCGGCGGCGCTCAGGAAGAAACAGCGGAGGACCTTCACCCAATCGCGGAAGAGGTCCCGCAGTTTGAAACTGGAGACGTCCCGCAATTTGAGACTTTCGCAAACTTTGATTCGACTGAGTCCTCCGTTACCGAAAGCGGCGTCGCTGAACTTGGATCCGTAGAAAGCACTGAGTCGGTGCCAACGTTCTCAGACCCGAGTGCTTCTTTCGCAGATCTTGGCGACAATGCATCTGAACCAACCGCCGGATTTCAGATGGTGGACTTCGGTGACGTCCCGGGCGTGCAAGTTGAAGCGGAGAAGCATGAAGCATCAGACGAGCCGGATCATGCAAATTTGATGATGCGTCAGGAGCTCGAAAGCGTCGACTTCTACATTGCGCAAGGTTACAACGACATCGCTATCGACACCTTGGACATGCTTGAGCGTCAGTTTGGCAAGCACGCTGACATCACAGCAAGGCGCCAGAAAATTAATGTAGCACACGGGGCCGAGGTTGAAGCTCCATCTGTCTTCGAATTCGAGGGTCCGGGAGGGGTATCTGCGGACGCTGCCACGGCGGACGAAGACGCAATATCTTTTGCTACCGTTACTGAAGACGGACACGGTCCGACACCGTCGAAGAAGAGACCAGTCGCTCATGGCATCGACTCCGGCCTGGCTGAACTCTTCGAAGAATTTCGTGCAGCTGAAGAGGAAGAGGTCGAACACGCCGATTACGAGACTCATTACAACATGGGCACCGCTTATAAGGAGATGGATCTACTCGACGACGCGATTCAGGAGTTTCAAACGGCAGCTGCAGCCGTTAAGCCTGGCGATGGCACATCACGGTACCTCCAATGTTGTAATATGCTTGGTCATTGCTTCATGCGGAAAAAGTTGCTTGACGCGGCGATTATGTGGTTCAAAAAGGGCTTAGCCGCGCCGGGACACAGTGAAGATGAGTATCAGGCACTTCGCTACGAGCTTGCTGAAGCCTATGAGCAACAAGGCCGCGTCAAGGAAGCACAGAAGCTCTACACCGAGATCTACGGGATCGATGTTTCATATCGGGAAGTAGCTGAGAAACTGAAAGAGTTGAGCAGTAAGAAAAAAGCGAAGTAAAGTCATGACAGCCAGGCTCAGCGTTATTTTTTACATTATCCTTTGTTTGGAGATAGGAATATTTCTGACGGTACTCCCGTGGTGGCCGCAGGGAATGTGGGGACTCAGCGACTGGGGTAACAACTATTTCCTGTTATATGCTGCACGAAAGACTGGATATCAATCGTTACAGACTGTCGTCGCTTCAGGTTGGGTTCGCGGAGCTGTTTCGGGTGTTGGTCTCTTGAATCTGGGAATCGCGTTTTGGGAAATCTTCAACTTCAAGCAAACCGTTCGTGCTTTGCAAGCTCAAACCTCGGGTAGGGCTCCAAAAGATGTTGCCGAAAACTCCAGAGCTGCCAAGGCCGATAATCTACCTGATAACCAACGGAGCGACGTCGAGCAAGACCACTCCTGATTCTGAAGAATTCTCACAAGTTCTCACGCTGGTCCAAAAGGCTGTAACAGCCAACATCCCACTCGTTCAAATTCGTGAAAAAGCACTCACTGCCCGAGTGCTCTACGAACTAACGCGACGTGCTGCCGCGATTGTTGAGAACTCGTCCACCTATCTGTTAGTAAACGATCGACTAGATGTCGCGCTGGCCGCCGGCGCCCACGGAGTTCAGCTCACTAGCAAATCTCTTCCAGTACCTGTGATTCGCGAGGTATCTCCTTCACAATTCATCGTAGGGGTTTCCACCCATTCGCTAACAGAAGCTGAAGCTGCAAGAAGCGGTGGAGCAGATTTCATCCTATTCGGGCCCGTGTTTCAGACGGAATCGAAACGCGCCTTTGGTGAGCCTCAGGGAATAGGAAAGTTGGCCACCATCGTGCAGGCCGTGGGCGCCTTGCCGGTTATTGCGATCGGCGGGATTGGCATCGTCAACCTGCGGGAGTGCTTCGTAAGCGGAGCGTCGGGCGTCGCAGCTATTCGACTTCTCTCCGACCCAGCTACACTTCAGACTATTACTTCTGAAATTCACCGACAGTGGAACAATGAAGCGCGTGACTAACAGACCGGTGGTACTTTCAATAGCTGGACTCGATCCTTCGGGCGGAGCGGGCATTACCGCCGACGTGAAAACTATTGCCGCACTCGACTGCTTTCCTGCGGCTGTGATTACGTCCATTACGTTTCAGAATACGCAGGGTGTCTTCGGGGCTTCACACCAAACTGCGACAGTTGTCCGATCTCAGGTCGAACCGATTGTGCGCGACTTTCAAGTAGCAGCAGCGAAGACCGGGATGCTACCAACGGTCGAGATAATTCAGGAGGTCGCGCGCACCTTTCGAGAATTGCCATTGCCTCCGCCCGTTGTTGATCCAGTCATGCGAGCGACATCTGGCGACGATCTGATTGAGGAATCCGCTCTTGAGGTGCTTACCCGTGAAATATTTCCGCTCGCGCGATTGGTCACACCGAATATCCCTGAAGCCGAACGACTTGCCGGCTTTGGCGTCCAAAGCGTCGGCGCGATGAAGGAGGCAGCGCTGGCGATTCAAAGTTTGGGTGCGAAAGCGGTGTTAGTTAAGGGTGGCCACCTGGCGGTGCCGGCCGAGCGTTCACGCTCTCAGATGCCCGAAGCGGTGGATATAGTTTTGGAAGAGAGCGGTAGCTTCACTGAGCTGCGAAGTCCGTTTCACCATGTAGGGAATGTGCACGGTTCAGGATGCACGCTGTCGGCAGCTATCGCGTCATATCTCGCGAAGGGAGCAGATCTCGTTAGCGCGATAGACCAGGCTAAACGCTACGTCACAGAACGAATCCGTTTGGCGCAGCGTATCGGCCGCGGAGCGAGACCGCTTTAATGTCCGCTACGCTTTAGCTTGTCGTCGAGCCGGGCTACATCAACCTAACCGGAAAGTTTACAGGTCAGAAAGATTTCAGGTCGGGAAGGGTGGCTTTCCCCCGCCGCAACAATAACATCCAACGTTGAGTGAATTGTGCATTGGGGCGGGGGCAAGCCACCCTTCCCGACCTGCAAACTTTCTTCGTTTGATTCATTCCTTTCAGCTTGAGCATTGCGCAGGTCGACGACAAGCTAATTAAGCGTATCGGACACAGACTCACTCAATCGTCACCTTTTCCATCTTGATTTCCGACAATGGCCGATCGTTCCGATCGGTTTGAGTCGTCGCGATGGAGTCAACCACATCCTGACCTTGCGTAACGCGACCAAAAATCGTGTAGTTCGGCGGCAACGGGTAATCGACGTGCATGATGAAAAACTGAGAGCCGTTGGTGTTGGGGCCCGCATTAGCCATCGCGACAGTGCCAGCCTTGTACCCGGTTTTGTAGACCGGTGAGCTACTATTGATTTCGTCTTTGAACTTACCACCCCACGCAGACTCGCCGCCCCGTCCTGTTCCTGTGGGATCGCCTCCCTGAATCATGAAGCCCTTGATAACGCGGTGAAAAATTATTCCGTCGTAATATCCGCGTTCGGCAAGCGTAATGAAGTTCTCAGTCGTCTTCGGTGCGTCTGACTCCAGTAGCTCAAAACGGATCGCGCCTTTATTTGTTTGCAATACTGCCGTGCGATTTGGCATGTAGCCTCCTTTGGTTGAAACTCGGTCTTGGGTGTTGGGTCTTTGGTCTTTGTTTGAGATCTGAGATCCCAGATCTGAGATCGAGACCAAAGACCAAACCCCAAAGACCAAAGATCAAAGGCCAAAGATCAAAAGACCCCTCAACTCAAAATAAACTCTTCAATCGCCAAAGCCACTCCATCTTCGACGTTCGAAGCGGTTGGCCGCAGTCCCTGAATCTCGCGCAGTGACAATGGTGCGTTGGCCATTACTACACCAGTCCCGGCAAACAACAACATTTCAAGATCGTTGTAGTTGTCGCCGATTGCCATGATCTCGTCTTGCTGAACTCCGATCTCTGCTGCAGCTGCAGCAACGCCTGCGCCTTTGGAAACCGAAGCATTCACAATGTCGATGAGAGTAAAGTTCTTCTCAGGATAGATCGTACAAAATATTTTGACGGTCGTCGCCATCTTAGAACGAAGCAGCTCTTCAACTTCCTTCATCTCTTCACAACCACCTGAGAAAGAGAGATGTATCGGATCGTGATCCAGGTATTCGTCAAGCGATGATACTTGCTGAACGGATTTTCCGCCTTCCTCTTCACCGTGAACACGTCGAGACCAGGCGAGATATTGAAGAAAGGCGCTGTTGTCGCCTCTTACGTGGTCATAAACCAACACTCCTAAGCCTTCATGATCATCGCTGACGAGAGCATCTGCACCAAGCTGTTTCCCTAGTTCAAGCGCTTCATGCGCCGCAGCTACAGGCAAGGGAAGCACAGCAACGGTCTCGAGAGTCTCAGCGTGTTTCGTGAGTGCCCCGTTGTGAGAAATCAGCGGAACATCCAGGCCCAGCTCCAAAGCAATCGGTCGGGAATCACGAAAGCGACGCCCGGTGACGAGCGCCAGGCGCACACCGTGTTCTCGTGCATTTTTGATTGCCTGAAGGTTCCGGTCGGAGATACGACCGTGAGCATCTAGCAGAGTCCCATCTAGATCAAGAGCAAGAAGACGTATTGACATAAAGAGAAACAAGGTAAGGCAAAGGTGCTGGGAACGCAAAAACAACTGCTGTTCTATTGGGGCTGGCTCGAAGAATCATCTGAAATTCCTTCCGT
>DATBSH010000041.1:0-5911 GCA_036559885.1 Pyrinomonadaceae bacterium | reverse complement strand
ATAACCTTGCGGCCGCGCTCAACGTCAGAGGAGATCGTTGCCAGCGACAAGCCAACAAACTCCGACCGGCTGATGCCATAAACTTCGCAGGCCCGCTGATTAACCTCCAATACTATCTCGCTCTCCGGATCGAAAATGAGGATGGCGTCATGAGCGTTCTCGAACAGCCCGCGATATTCGCGTTCCGATTGCCTGAGCGCTTCTTCTGCGCACTTGCGCTCGGTGATGTCTCGAGCGGTTCCCTGTACGGAAACAGCAACTCCGTTCTCGTAGATCAAATGACTAAAAACTTCCACCGGAACGCGCCGGCCATCTTTGGCAACCACCTCGATCTCATACTTGGTTTCTCCTTCATCAATTAGCTTGCGACAGAGATTTTGACTGACAACTTCCAAGTGCTCAGGCGCGATGAAATCGCTGAACCTCTTGCCGAGAATTTCTGCTCGCGGATAGCCGGATAACTTTTCTGCAGCGCGATTCACGGAGATATATCGTCCGTTGAGGTCGTGAACGTAATAAGCATCCTTCGCGTTCTCAAACAACTCGCGGTAACGTTCTTCACTCTTGCGCAACGATTCCTCAGTGCGAAACCGATTCAAGGCCGCACCGCAGTAAGCAGCAAGAGCCTGAAGGTCTCGCAGGTCTGCGTCATCGTAAGCATCGGGCGCATAACTTTGGATCGACAGCAGGCCAATGACGGTGTCAGCGTGACAAATCGGCACTCCCATCAGGGACGCAGAAGGCCTTGACGTGTCGCCGAAAGGAATCGAATCATCATCAAAATTGACAGGCTCTTTCCGCAGGGTGAGCTCTGGTCCGAGTTCAATAATGCGTCTGCTTCGCGGCGTCGGCTTTAGTTCAGCAATCGAGTCAGTAACGTCGACACGCTCGCCGTTGATCGTGTCCATATTCAACAATGCGTGAATAAGGTCGGTCCCTCCATCGTAGAGATCGAGGTTACAGGAGTCCCATGAGAACAACTCGTTAGCGGTATCGGCAATGATTCTTGCCGCATCAAGCTGAGTCATGGCGCCGCTGAGCCTTAGGGCCAGGGTGGCGAAAGCGCCGCTCCTGGCTTCGGCGAGCTTGCGCTCGTTAATGTCCTGCGCGGTCCCCTCGTAGTACTGAACCTTTCCCTGGGCATCGCGAACAACCCGAGCATTTACGGTTACCCAAATCCTGCCGCCATCTTTGCGAATAAGCTGATGTTCAAACCAGCGCACTATGCCGTGCTGCTCGAGTAAACTTTTGAACTCTTCGCGACGTTCCGGCTCTGCATAGACTTCTCGAGAAATATCCGTGCAGTTACGAATCAATTCTTCCGGAGAATCAAACCCGAGGATGCGGGCCAGCGCTGGATTGGCGCTTATGTATCTACCTTCGGGCGTCGATTGAAAGATTCCTTCGCCGGCGTGTTCAAAAATATCCCGGTACTTCTCCTCGGCATGGCGCAACGCCAATTCTGCCTGTCGGTGTTCGGTGATATCCTGCGTCGCTCCAAAGACCCTGCTCGGATCTCCGTGCTCGTCGCAGATAACACGGCCCAGCGTATGAACAATCCTTTCTACGCCGTCCGGCCGACAAACGCGGTAATAAAAACTGTAGGCCTCCCTGGTCTTGAGCGAAGCCTTGACGGTGTTGATCACGCGCTCCCGGTCGTCAGGATGAATGAGTTCCATCGCCTGCTTGCCAACGTGAATCTTCTGCGGTTCAAGCCCGAAGATGCGATAGAGCTCGTCAGACCAGGTTACTGCTCCCGTTCGGACATCCCAGTTCCAACTGCCCACGCTGGCCAGGCGCTGAGCTTCGGCTAGCTGACTCTCGCTTTGCCTGAGCGATTCTTGCGCGCGTTTTTGATCCGTGATGTCATATAAAACACAAGCGGCCCGATCGATGCCATGGGGGCCTTCGATGGGAAAGTAAGATACAGATAACAGGCGTTCGCCTCGCGTGGGATAAACGTAAGCCATTTCGAATCTGACGACTTTGCCCTGGAAACATTCGTCCAAATGTTTCTTCACCACCTCTTCAAATACATCGTTGTCCAGGACTTCTGATACCAGACGTCCCACGATCTCTTCCCTTTTCATGTCGCGAGAGTCGAGGAAGGCCTGATTTGCCAGCAGATAGCGATACTCCCGGTCAACGACTGCAATCATCTCTTGCAGTCCTTCGACGACCTTTTCATATTCCTGCAGTCTCTCTTGCGCCAGCTTGCGCTCGCTGATGTCGCGAACCACCGCCAGTCTATAATCCCTGTCCAAACGAATAATTTTTACATTGATTTCGACCGGGAACGTTGACCCGTCTTTCCGCCGGTGCACGCTCTCGAAGATCACAAAGCCTGACGTTTCCATCTCCTCCACCAGGCGAGCGGCCAGCGCCTGGTCGAGAGCAGGGTCAATATCGTAGACACTAAGGGCGAGAAACTCTTCACGACTATAGCCAAGCCTCTGATGAGCGGTTACGTTGCAGTCGAGGAAGCGCAGTGTGATCGGATCGATTACTTCAATAGCGTCGGTCGATCTATCGATCAGGTCGCGAAAGATTTTCAACGACTCTTCGGTACGCCTTCGCTCCGTGATATCTCTGGTTATAGCGAGATGGGCAATAACTCCGGAGACTGAGTCGCGCAGGGGGGCGGCGTGAGTCTCGACGCGGCGTCGCACCCCATTGAAGCCTATGATTTCGAATTCGGCTACTAGAGATTCTCCCTGACAAACTTTTTCATGCATTGCCATGAAGCTCTCACGCCACTCAGGAGCTACCAGGGAAAGCACTGACTGGCCAATCACTTGTTCACGGGAATCAGCGCCAATCATTGCCAGACCCGCCGGATTCATGTCGATAAGCAGGTAGTCATGTCCTACCAACTTCACGCACTCCGGTTCAGATTCGATGATTGTTCGCCGGAACGCCTCGCTCTCTCGCAGCGCCTGCTCGGCGCGCTCGCGTTCGGCAATGCGTTGTTCCAATTCTGCGGCATAGCGCTGACTTTGCTGGAACGAGAGCGCATTCTGAATAGCACTTGCCGCTTGCGGAGCCAGGGTTTCTGCCAGGCGAACATGCTCTGAAGTGAAAAGGCCCGGTTCAGACTTGTCAATCGAATACAAACCGATCACCTTACCGGAAACAACTAACGGCACAGCCAGCCAATTACGGACGTGCTCAGTTCCCGGCACTTTCTGCCAGGCCGGATCGTCGTGGGTGTCGACCACCACTACGCTGCGCTGCAATGTATAGAGCCGTTTCAGTGCCGGATGCGTGTTGATGGCGAAACTTAACTCGTGACCGGCGGGAAAGTCATGAAGATTCTTGTAACCACGACGAGCGAAGACGACAAACCTTTGATCTCCATCCAACAGCATCACGTTAGCGCTCTCAAACGGCACCAGTTTTCCGAGATGTTCCAGGAGAGTCTCGAGGACTTTTTGCAGACTGAGGTTCCTGGTGAGAGCAAAATTGGCGTCGCGAACAACTTCGGCTTCAAACCGTGCGGCCTGTTCGCGCTCCAACAATTCGTGAATCGCTTCCTGCGCCACCTTTCGCTCAGTGATGTCAGCGATGACGTAGGCAAATCGTGGCCGAGCTCCGAAGGGCGTCGCCAGACAGCTTACGCTGCCCGCTAACCAGCGTTGTCCGTTGAGGGACCCGTGCGCGTATTCAAAACTTACCACTTCGCCAGTCCGCTGACTTTTGCGGCAGTGGTCAATCCACAAGCTCACGATCTCCGCCGGCACACCCAGCTCACTGGCCCGCTTGTTTCGCATTGACTCTTTGGTCTCTCCGAAAAAAGCGGCGCTGACGGCGTTATCGGAAACGTGAAGTACGTCATTCTGCTCCAGCTCGACGATTCCTCGCATAAATCCAGCGCTGTCAAAAAAACTACACAGCACGGACTCGAGCTCGCGCAGAGCTGTTTCGGTTTGTTCGGTTTCGGTGATCTCTAAGGACGTGCTAGCCATCGAAGAATCTCATTTCCTGAACTCGTGAGTCGGAAATGCTGCTGTTGCGTTGTTAGCGCGTACGAAGTCCCAGCCAGCTGGTCGAGCCAATTAGTCCAGGGTTTGGGGCGTTCCCCATAAATGTTTGCCTCCGGATCCCTGCGTGGGGCGACATGCAGAGATTGACCACGAATCTTCGGCGAGAAAACCAGGCGTAAAAATTCTGAACTGGCCCAAGTCTAAATTACATCTCTGCGCAGTTGCAATCCAAAATCTGCTTTGCGTTCAGGAAATCTTAGCCTTTCGTTTTGGGATTCCAGCGTTCGGGTGAAGGATGTGGTTGAGGGTTTGTAAGCCCGGTTACGCAGCTTGAGCTGGCAGGTACCGACGCTTATTGATCGATTTTGCTGCCTATGACCGCTCACGGATTACCGGAGGCATTTCATCTTCCGCGTCGATCGCGGCTGCGCAACTTGTCTCGTTCCTGCTCAAACTGCTTCCACTGGTCTGGCGTAAGAACCTTTTGCAAACGTTCGTCAGCTTGCCGGCGAATCTCGCTAACTCTCGGCTCTGATTCTTGTCTAAGGGCCTGGAGTTGCGTCCTGGTGTCACTCAAAATTTGGTTGACCTGCGTCTTTTGCTCGGCATTGAGTTGCAGGGAATCCAGCATTCGCTCAAAGCGTTCCTGACGCGAAGCCACTCCGGTGCGGCCCCATCTCTTGTAGGCATTCAATGCGAGAGCTCCGGCCGCGAATCCCAGCACGAATATGAGCATCGCAGCGAGACGGACTTGCCATTTACTTTTCTTGGTGATGTCCATACTTATCTCCGCAGCTTTGTTCCAACTATCTCGTTTCTTCGTCGCCCCCGTAGATAGTCGTCAACAATTGACCTTCTGAGACTTCTTCAGATTGAGCCTGGTCGAGGATTACTTCTTCCGCTGAGGGACCCGCCTGAGAAACAGTAGCGAGCTGAGTATCAGGAATGACGAAAGTCAAAAACGCAAGAGTCGCGACTGTGACCACCATCGACGAAGCAAGTGCGCCGGCAGCCCGCCAAAGACGACCGAAAGCCCAGGAATCATTTACCGCTTGCCGTTCCCGCAGAGTTGCCAGCACCCGGGTATGAAAGAAAGGCGACGGCCCAAAGTCAGAAGCTGCCTGAACCGCCGCGTGCTCTTTCAGTAAGCGCTGTGAAACCTGCGCGGCCTGGAAGGCCTGGAAGCAGTTTGAACAGTCTTTTGTGTGAGCACGAATCACGGCTTGATCGTTCTCACTAAGACTCGCAAGTGATGTGTTCTCTATTAGACTAATTATGTGTTCGTCTCTCATCTCAACTCCTAGCGCCGCCTAACTCCTGCCGGCGACTTTTCTTCCTGCCAGCAGTTTCTCAACTGCTTGTCGCATCCTGCGCCGCGCCCGAAAAGCCTGGGTCTTTACCTTCGATTCAGACCAGCCGGTCATCGCAGCCACGTCCTTAACTGAAGCCTCCTCACCATCGATTAGCGTCAAAACCAATTGGTCGTCAGGCGGCATGGTTTGTAAAACCCGCCCGGCCAAATCGGCAGCCACCAAACTACGTTCAGTTGATTGATGTTGTTCTGTGGCTGCGTCGGTTAGGTTTTTATCCAGCCAATCGGTCTGGTCCTCAGACAGATCAGACACTGTCAATTCCGGACGACGCTTCGAACTGCGGAGCAGGTTAAGGCAAGTGTTGGTAGTGATGCGAGTCAGCCAACCCTCCATTGAACCGCGGCCTTCGTAACTTCCGAGTTCGGTAAATGCTTTCAAGAAAACTTCCTGCGCTGCTTCTTCCACCAGGCTCTGCTGCTTAAAGAACTTGCCGGCGAAGCGAAAGACTCGCGGGCTGTACCGGCGCATGATCTCTTCGAAGGCAGACTCATCGCCTTCGCGCGCTGAGCGCGCCAACTCCAAGTCTGAATCCTGTTCGTGACCGTGCGACAGGAA
>DATBSH010000040.1:0-4826 GCA_036559885.1 Pyrinomonadaceae bacterium | reverse complement strand
AAGTCCGAAGACGGCGAGCAAAAGCATAGTAGCAACGGTGTAGTTGACGCGCGGCACGAAGATACTTGCGACTAGTTGGGAAAAACCATACGGCTTGGATTCTCGTTCGATTTCGCGTAACACCCGCCGTCGGATTCCCGCGTAGACTGCATCGCTGACCCGCGGTGGCTCAAAAAGATGCAGTAACTGCTTGGTATCGCGGTAGTCGGCTGCCATTCCGGCACACTCCCCACAGGACTGCACGTGCGCAGTTACCAACTTCGCACGTTTTTCTTCGAGGTCGCGGCCAACGTAGAGCGGCAGCAACTCCTGGACGTGATCACAATTCATTGGTCCGTTCCCTTCTTCTCAAATACTGCTCGCAGTAGATCTTGATCTTCCTGCGTCCAGAGCTTATCTGTGAGCGCACTGTTGTTGAGCTGGATTTCATGATACGTGCAACTTCATCAGTGGGGAGCCCTTCAACATCCCGAAGCACAATGCAGGCACGTTCCTTATCGGGAAGCGTTGCCATTGCTCTGGCGATTAGCTCACGCTGTTCTGTTTGCATGAAAATCTCTTCGGCGTCCTCTTGCTCAGCAGGGACCGCGAAAGCTGGTTCCTCACCGCTAACATCGAGCGAAGTAAATCGGTCGCTGTGATGTTGACGCTTCTTCTTGATGTCGCGGCAAACGTTGAGCGTGATCTGATAGAGCCACGCGAAGAAGTCTTGATCCTGCTTAAAGCGACGGAGATATTTGTAAACTCTCAGAAACACTTCCTGCGAAGCATCGCGCGCGTCGGCGTCGTTTCCCAACATCCGCCAGGTCAGCGCCATAACCCTCTGCTCAGAATGAATCATAATCTGCTCGAAGGCCGCCGTATCGCCGGAGGCAGCACGTCCAATGAGAAGAGTCAGTGATGTCTGATTCTCAGTCAGGGCGTTTACCGGCAACTGTATTTCTACGGCCAGAGCCATATCGCGAGCCCCGCTCGTCACCTCTGTGAATTCGTTACATCCCATTTACATATACTCGCCACAGCAGAAAAACGTTGAAAGCATTTTCGCGCCGCCCGCGCATGATCCATCTGCCTGGGGCACTTGTGCCCACCAGAATATCCGTTTCGCTAGGACACTTGTGTCCCGCCACGCGGGGCGGACAAGTCCGCTTTCTAAACGAATCGGAAAAAACTTGCCAGGCGCTTTTCTAAACGAAGCCAAAAAATCTGTCTTCGCCCGGTGGCTATGGCTCGCGGTTCTGATGGGGAGATCGAAAAACGAAAACGTCAATTGGCTCAATGACTGGCTGAGCATCGACGCGCGTAGCGTGCGCACGCAGTCTCTCCATACCAGCGGCAAAATCGTCTGAGCTCAAACTAACCAGGACTGAATCCGCTCCCGCCGCCAGTTTCTCCGCGTAAGCCGCGTAATTCTGCGCAACCTCCTGAGTAACGAGCTCCTGAGATACCGTGCGAAATCCGGCCGCTTCAAAAACTTCGCAAACAAAGGTGCTGGTGGGGAGACAATCTTCAAGAATAGGCCGGCTCTGCGGGAAAAAATCAACATAAGGGTACGACGAAATGCGTTCTCGAATCCCGGCCCGCAGAAAGGCAGTTGCGCCGCTTCGAAGTACGCGCCGACACTCGCGCGCTGCGAGTTTCGAATCATCGAGATGATGAAAGATCATCGACATGAAAATCAGATCCACCGAATGGTCCGGGAGCGGAATCGACTCGCCGCGACCAGACTCATATCTGACACGCTGATCACGCCGCTTTCTCTCTGCCTGTTCCAACATCTTTTTCGAGGGGTCTATGCCTAACACCTCAGCATCAAAGCGAACGGCAAGAGCTTCCGAAAAACGTCCTGTTCCACAACCCAGGTCGAGAATCGTGTTGATGCGCTGGTCATTCACGTGGGATGAGACAACGTTCATCCAGATATCGAGAACCTCTGGACCATGATCGCGACCACGGTCGTAGGCGATGGGGATTTCAGTTGCGTCGTAGTCCATACTCCGAACCAGCAAGCGCGCTCAGTAAATTTGCAGGAAGGGGCAAGCGAAGCGCGCTCTCGCTCCAGCGTAGCGTGTCATCGCACTCCTCCTGTCCGGTTAACTCCTTTCCACGATCTTCGGCGAAAAGCAACTCCAAATGCAATCATCATCATTCCGTCTTCCTGTTACGACTTGCATGGAATGTGGGTTTAGTACATCTTTCTTTCCATGTCTGATGGGTCGGACACTTTCTCGCAAATCGCCTCAGGCCTTGCCGCCGTCGCCAAGGGCTTTTATCTGCGCGGTTGGTTACTTGGCACGAGCGGCAACCTGAGCGCCGTTGTGAATAGTGAACCGCTGCGACTTGCGATGAGCCCAAGCGGCGTCGATAAAGGTGAACTGTGCGCGCAACAAATTCTAATGATCGACGAAAACGCGCGTGTGATCAGCGAGCACCAGGCCAAACCATCGGACGAAAGTCCTCTGCACCTACGGATTGTGAAGGAACTCAGCGCCGGGGCGGTCATTCACACGCATTCCGTTTGGAACACCGTACTCTCGGATCTTCACGCCGCTGACGGCGGTTTGGCCATTGAGGGTTACGAGATGCTAAAAGGACTCCAGGGAGTTCAAACGCACGAACATCGCGAGTGGCTGCCGATTATTGAGAACTCTCAGGACATGTTGGCACTTGCCGACAGCATCGGTGATACTCTTAGCCAGCACCCGGATTGCCACGGTTTCTTGTTGCGCCGTCATGGTCTTTATTCCTGGGGGAAAGATCTGCAGCAAGCAAAACGGCACATCGAGATTCTTGAGTTTCTGTTTGAGACGGTGGGCCGCACGCGCTTGATCAAAAAATAACCACTGGAGAATCAACGATGGCATTGTTGACGATCCCCGATGAAGGCAAGACGATAGCTGACCGGGAAGCGATCGCCACATATCTGAACCGTCACGGCATGGACTACGAACAATGGGAACCAGCGCATCCAGTCGCCGCTGACGCATCTGAAGAACAGATCCTGGCCGCGTATTCCGGAGAGATTGAGAAGTTGAAAGCTCGCGGTGGTTACGTCACGGCGGACGTAATAGATGTTAACCAGGATACGCCTGGGCTCAGTGAGATGCTGGCCAGGTTTAATCGTGAACACTGGCATGACGAGGACGAGGTGCGATTCATAATCTCGGGTCATGGATTGTTCCATCTTCGTCCCAAGACAGGTCCAGTAATCAGCATAGAGGTCGAGGCGGGAGATCTTATTCGCGTTCCGCGTGGCACCTGGCACTGGTTCAATCTTTGCGACGATCGCCGGATTAGAGCAATCCGTCTGTTCCAGGACAAGGCTGGGTGGACACCGTATTACACCGGCAGTGGTGTTGATGAGAATTTTCTTCCGGTTTGCTTTGGTCGCTCCCATCTTCCGCTCAACGCTCGTACCACCCAGTAAAATCGCGGGCATCCCATGAATGAGTAGGAGGTCGAAGACGTTCGTTTAGAGAAAGGTCATGCGTAGATCGTGCGCTTGCTTCAGGACCGCCCCACATCAGAACCGGAAGCGGTAGCGACCGGCCGAAGACTCAACCTTGAATGCTCTATCTATTCAATGTTCGGATCACAAGCAATTAAGAACCACGTTGCGTGAGGGGCCGGTCGCTACGCTATCAAACCTATCAGAACCGGAAGCGACCGGCCAAACACTCGGCCTTAACTAATCCGATATGCAAGTGCAAATCACAAGCATTTAATAACCACGTTGGGTGAGGGGCCGGTCGCTACTGCTCCCGGTTCTGATAGCTGAGCCATCATGACTTCAAGTCAGTTAACCGCGGACGTTCGCGCCATTCTGCTTGACATCGAAGGCACAACGACACCCATCGCGTTTGTTCACGAGGTTTTGTTTGCTTATGCGCGATCAAACGTCAGGAATTATCTCTTGAAACATCGCACTTCTGCGGAGGTCGAGGCCGACATTGCTCTACTGCGCGACGAATATACTGGCGATGTGAGGCAGAACGTACCTCCACCAGCGCTCGTCGCCGCGCCGCGAGATGCCGAGATCGATTCTCTCGTCGCTTATGTTAATTGGCTGATTGATCGCGATCGAAAGTCGAGGGCCTTGAAATCCCTGCAAGGCAAGATCTGGAAACAGGGCTATGTGGACGGGACTCTGAAAGCGGAACTCTACGCAGATGTTGCGCCGGCGCTCGAGCGTTGGCAGCGGGCAGGTCTGAAAATCAATATCTTCTCGTCCGGCAGCGTACTGGCTCAGAAGCTTCTCTTTGCGCACACTGACGCGGGCGATGTCACCGGGTTCATTAGTAACTACTTCGATACTAGAGTGGGATCGAAGACAGATATTCAGAGTTATCGCCAGATTGCAGCCCAGTTGAGTCTAACCACGCGCGAGGTGCTTTTCATTTCCGACGTGGTCGCAGAACTCGCTGCGGCAAGGGAGGCCGGGATGCAGACACTTCTGTGTATGAGGCCCGGTAACCACCCGCAGAGTTTGGCAGACGACTATAAGATCATTCAAAGCTTTGACGAAATCCTAGTGTCGGAGGATTAAAGAGAACTTAACGAGAAGCTATCGCTAGCTTTGCCACTATTGGGTGGAATCTCAAAGTCGCGGCTCCGCCGCCGCACAGTGCGGTAAGGCTCTGCCTTACCGTTGAATCTTTAGAATTGAGTGGAGGCTACGCCTCCGTTTGAGGCGCAGCCTCAAGATAAGAGGGAGGCAGCGGAAAGGCGAAGCCTTTCCGCACTGTCCGGCGGCGGAGCCGCATTTCAGCAGTTAGTCAAGCCAAAGGTGGGTTAACCGCCCTTCGGAGGTAAAGACCCTGCCTTTA
>DATBSH010000039.1:0-16294 GCA_036559885.1 Pyrinomonadaceae bacterium | reverse complement strand
CACATCCATACTGTTGTATCCGCAAACCAGAAGAAACCAGAGCTTGTTCTTAACGCCTTTAAGTCAAACGCCACAAGGCAGCTGCGGGAGGATGGTCTTTGGCCTCATCCGTTTAGCCCGTGGGCAGACAAAGGTAGCAAGAGACGACTATGGAACGAGAAAAGTGTCGCTAGGGCAATCGACTACGTAATTAACGGCCAAGGGGATGATTTGCCAGATTTTGATGATTGACCGTAGCTGAAAGAGTAGCACCCACCCGCTACCGCGAGGTGGTACTGACCTCATTGCCACGCTTCATGAGTGGTAAGGAATGACGCAAGCACCTACAGATTAGCGACAATATAGTCAGTCATCATTTGCCGCATGTGCTTGACGAGAATTGGGTCAGTGATGCCGTGGCGCGCCTTCGGGTACAGCATCAACTGTACCTGCTTCTCTGCCTTTTGCAATTCATACAAAAACTGCACGGTGTTCTGTACGTGAACGTTGTCGTCAATCGCCCCATGGATCAGTAGCAGCTTTCCGTGGAGGTCTTTGGCAAAATTTACCGGCGAAGCCTTCTTGTAGCCTTCGGGATTGTTCTGCGGCGTTTGCATATAACGCTCGGTGTAAATCGAATCGTAATTTCGCCAGTCGGAAACTGTGCCCCCCGCAATCCCCATCTTAAAGCTCTGACTGTGAGTTAACGCATAACTCGTCATAAAACCGCCATAGCTCCAACCCCAAATACCAATTCGATTGCCGTCGACGTAAGACTGACTCTTCAGCCAGGCGACTCCATCTTCAAGATCACGCAGTTCAAGCTCGCCAAAGTTCTTGTACACAGGCCACTCAGACTCCGTGCCCTTGCCGCTTGCTGTACGGTTATCCAGAATCCAAATTATGTAGCCCTTCTGGGACAGCAACTGATGCCACATGTATACGGAGCCGCCCCACGCATTTTTTACTTGCGGCGCATGTGGCCCACTGTAGGTAAACTCCATGACAGGATATTTTTTTGTCGCATCGAAATCAGGCGGCTTGATCATCATTGCTTCCATAACAAAGCCATCGCGCGTCTTGACCTGGAGTAACTCAGTCGTCCCAAGTTTGTACTGCTTCAGCGCATCCACCTTGTTCTCCGCGATGATGCGGACCAGCTTGCCGTCGGAGTTGTAAAGTCTCGTTTGCGTAGGTGTATTGACGTCGCTCCAATTATCAATGAAGAGATCGGCAGCAGGATTCAGGCTAACTTTATGAGTTCCTTCTGCAGTGGTTAATCGCGTCAGGCCGCTGCCATCGAGTTTTATCCGGTAGGCTTGTGGCGCGATGTGACTGTGTTCAGTACCGGTGAAGTAAACAACACCCTTGTCGTCATCAACGCCGTCAATCGAGCGAACCTCCCATTTTCCATCCGTCACCTGCTGTAGAAGCTTGCCGTCCTGCGCGTAATGATAGAGATGTTGCCAGCCATTGCGGGCGCTCTGCCACAGAAACGACCCGTCCTTCAGCCAAGTTGGATTGTCAATGACTTCCACCCAGGTGCTCGAGGTTTCGCGCAGCACCGTCGTCGACTTCCCATCGTCGCTGCCGGCGAAGTTCAAATCCAGAAATGTCTGTTCACGATTCTGGGCCTGGTAAACCACCTTGCGGCTGTCCGGCGTCCATGACACTCGCACGACCAGAAAATCGCTCGGCTGGTATTTGTACGTATCCACCCACCGTGTCGCGCCGCCCGCCGCATTCACGATCCCAAGTTGAACTCCCGGATTCGGATCACCGGCCTTTGGATAAGGTGTAACTTCGAGCGTCTGGTGATAGGGAATGTGATCGACGACCGTGAATTCCGGAACCGGATTCTCGTCCAACCGGAGATAGGCGATCTTGCTGGAATCGGGACTCCACCAGTACGCCTCGAAGTTTCCGCGTCCGTACAACTCCTCCTGGTAGACCCAATCCAGACGACCGTTGAGGATCTTTGGTCCACCGTCGGTTGTTAACCGGTGCTCTCGTTGCGCGGCAATGTCGTAGACATAGATATTGTTGTTTCGGACAAAAGCCAGCATGCGGTCGTTTGGACTGAACGTTTCGCCAACTTCTTCCTCGGGATTGTTCGTCACACGCAGGGCTTTATCGCTACCGAGTTGGTAATAGAAGAGATCGTTGTTCCAATTAATAAGCAGTGCTGTCTCATCGTTATTGAACTGGTAGAAACCTCGGTTCGTGAGTTGTTTCGCATCCTGTTCAGTGATACCTCCGAGGGTTATAAGTGCTGCTTGCATCTTTGGGGTATCGAGAAATGGAACGGCTTCCCCAGTGGCTGCATCGACTTTCTGCAGCCTGGGTACGTCTTTTCTTGTAGCCTCATTCGCTAGAAGGTAATGTCGTCCGTCTTTGAGCCAACGAATATTGGGTGTAGGTGAGGTGAAGTTAACTTTCTTTACAGGGTCGAAGATATCGTCGATGGTCAGTAGTTTGTTCTGGGCCAGAACGCCCTGCGCCTCGATTAGAAACAGCGCCAAAACAAAAAGAAGGAATGAGCATTTTCGCACGTTAGTCTCCTACCTGATTGATCAGTTCTTAGCTCGCCTCGCGTGGAATGAGCTTCTTGATGAATGGCGTCAAGATCGCAAGGATCAGCGTCGCGGCCAGCGTGATTCCCGCAAAGATCGCGAAGCCTCTGGTAAGCACTGCATTGTCATTCCCTTCGAACAGCCGGGTCGTCAGTCCGGCGATGTAGCTACCAATTGAAATCGACAGGAACCAAACTCCCATCATAAGCCCAACCATTCGCGCAGGTGAAAGCTTCGTAACGGTGCTCAGACCGACTGGACTGAGGCATAGTTCGCCAAATGTCTGGATCAGGTAAACGACGACCAGCCACATCGGGCTCACGCGACCATTTGCACCCACCATTGATGCGACCGTTACAACGACGAATGCGAGGCCGGCGAAAAGCAGTCCGTAGATAAATTTCCCCGGGCTCGATGGCTGCCGGTTGCCCAGCTTCTGCCAGAGTGCCGCAAATACCGGCGCGAAGATGATTACAAAAACCGCAGGAACAGATTGAAACCAACTCGACGGGTATTGCCACCCGAAGACAGTCGTCCGCGTCATGCGATCAGCAAAGAGCGTCAAACTTGAGCCTGCTTGCTCGTAAGTCATCCAAAACAGGATAGAGAAAACAAAGAGAATGAAGATGACAAGCACCCGCTTTAATTCATCGCCACTGAGATGCCTCGTTGTGCCGGCGATGTAACCTGCAAAAAACCCAACCACCGTTGGAAACAAAGCTGACACAAATCCGGCGTCGCCATAGTAGTAGCCAAGTCCCACGCCAATTGCCGCGCCGATAATGGCCAGGCCAAGCGTTACAAAATCAAACCCGGTAGACGACTTCTGGTTTTCCTGACCTGTATTTCGCGCCGGCTTTTTCCCTACATCACGCAGCCTCGCCCTCCCGAGCACATACTGAATCAGTCCTAAAGTCATACCCACACCCGCTGCACCAAACCCCCAATGCCAGGCAGAGTTTGGGTCGAAGCCCATAGAACTAATGAAGTTCCGGAATGAAGGATGCTGTGCCAGGTAGCCGACTACAATTGGCGATAAAAACGCGCCAAGGTTGATTCCCATATAGAAAATTGAAAAGCCGGCGTCTCGACGCTGATCTTTTTCAGAATAAAGCTGTCCAACCATCGCGCTGATGTTTGGTTTCAACAACCCGGTGCCCAAAGCGATCAGAATAAGGCCTGCGTAGAAATTCAGCCGAGTGTTAATGGCCATCGAGTAGTGGCCACAAGCGATGATGATTCCTCCGATCAAGACGGCACGACGCGCGCCAAAGACGCGATCAGCCAACCAGCCGCCCGGCAATGGCAGATACCAAACTGACGAAACGTAGGTCGCATAAATTAAGGACGCGTACTTCTCATCAAAACCCAAACCACCCTCAGCCAGCGTCTTGGTCATATAGAGAGTGAGAATGGCTCGCATGCCGTAATAGCTAAACCTTTCCCACATCTCCGTGAAGAACAACGTAGACAGTCCGCGCGGGTGGCCGAAGAATCCTCGATCGGTAGGCGGAGTAGAACTTGCTCCGGTGGCATCAACTGCTGTGCTCATAGCGAGTGCCCTATTCAGAAACTGTCAGACCATGCGTTTGGGGATGATTGACTGCGCCCGTCACTATCAGGGGGAGAGCTTTGCGTTCGAGAATCCAGAACGCATTGGAAATCGGAAGAACGCGAGCATTCAGCCAAAAATACCGTTGCACTGTCAAGGTGGGTATCAAGACTACGCGAATCCGCAGATTACGCAGATTACGCAGATTTCGATAAGACAAATCGCCGATGTTGTAAGCTTCGAGCGCCAAAGTTGATTAGCAGCCCTATCTTATGGCCTGTTGCTTTCAAGTAGTTTATGACTTGGGCCTCTTCAATTCCGCCCGTTTGTTGGAGCGCTTTCAACTCAACGACTACGGCATTGAAACAAATGAAGTCAACCTTATAACGCGAGCTGAGAGGTTGTCCTTTGTATGCTAACGCCAGCTTAACCTCTCTGGTGAATGGGATATTTCGTTTCGTAAACTCAATGGCCAAGGCTTCCTGATAAATGGGCTCAAGAAAACCGCAGCCAAGTTGCTTGTGGACTTCGATTGCCGCCCCAATGATCGCATATGTTCTTGGATCATTTTCAGTTGGATACTTGAGCACAGTTGGATTCTAACAGGAGTTATTTGGTATCTGCGTAATCGGTGTAATCTGCGGAAAAATCTTCTTAACAACGATTCTTGCATCGCACCGGAGGGCTTGACAGCCTTACGGTGCGGGCGTATAAGCACAACTGTAAAACGTGGTGAGTTAAGGCGACTTGCGGCCACGTAAAACAATCGGCTAAACAGCTCGGGCAAGCCCGAAAGGACCGTTCCCGAAAAACTTCAGTAATAATGAAGTCCCGCGTTGTTTAGCGCGGGACTTTTTCGATTTGGGATTGCGGGTTTCGGATTTTGGATTGAATGAGCATTTGAATCAGAAATCAGCAATCGCATATCAGCATTCGAAACGTGGAACCATTTAGAAACATCCTTGAGTCCGATCGCATTCACGTCTTTGATGGCGCGATGGGCACGATGCTCTACATGAAGGGCATCTACATCAATCGCTGTTATGACGAACTCAATCTGAGTAATCCCGACCTCGTGCAGGAGATTCACGCTGAGTATCTTCACGCGGGCGCCGACATCATCGAAACAAACACATTTGGCGCCACGGCCCACAACCTTGATCAATATGGGCTCGGGGAAAGCTTGCACGAGATAAACATCGCCGCGGCGCGCATAGCGCGTGCAGCAGCCGGCGAACGCGCTTATGTGGCGGGAGCAATCGGACCTCTAGGTTTGCGTATAGAGCCCTACGGTCCGACTTCGTTCGATGAAGCAAAGGACATGTTCAAGGCCCAGGCGTCGGCTTTGCTTGAAGGTGGCGTCGATCTTTTTGTCCTGGAAACATTCTCCGATATTTCCGCAATGCAACAGGCTATCCGCGCGGTGCGGGAGGTTTGTGATCTGCCGATCATTGCGCAGATGACTATCCTGACCGACGGCAACACGTCTTACGGCACCACCCCGGAGCTTTTCACTGCGCGACTTGATGAGTGGGGCGCAGACGTCATTGGACTCAACTGCGGTGTTGGCCCGGCTATCATCCTCAGCGCGCTCGAGAAGATGCGCGGCGTCACAAAGAAAAAACTGGCTGCGCAACCAAACGCCGGTTTACCCAGGGATGTTCAGGGCCGGCAGTTTTACATGTGCTCACCTGAGTACATGTCGAAGTTTGCTAAGCGATTTATCCAGGCAGGTGCGAAGTTCATAGGCGGCTGCTGCGGCACAACGCCGGCACACATCAAGCTCATCTCCGATGCCGTTCGCGCCGCTTCCCCGCGCGCGCAGAGCGTCGTGTTCTCGTCCGGACCATTGGGAAATGTCGAGGAAGTTACACCTAATGACATCCAGATCATCCCACCCGAGGAACGTTCGAAGTGGTCGCGAAAGATTGTATTGGGCGAGTTTGTCACCTCGGTTGAGGTGCTGCCTCCGAAGGGTGTCGACGCGAAAAAGACTCTCGACTCGATCCGGCTGTTGAAAGAAGCAGGCGTCGATGGTGTAAACATTCCTGATGGTGCGCGCGCGCAATCGCGCATGAGTGCAATGGCTACGGCGGTGCTGGTCGAACAGCAGATCGGAATCGAATCAGTTCTTCATTATTGTTGCCGCGATCGGAATCTGCTGGGCATGATGTCCGACCTCTTGGGCGCTTCAGCCCTGGGTCTTCGCAATCTGCTGCTGATCACAGGCGATCCACCAAAAATGGGCCCGTACCCAGATGCGACGGCGGTTTTTGATATCGACGCCATCGGCCTCACAAACATGGTGAATAAACTCAACCACGGTCTGGACATCGGCAACAATCCGATTGGCCAGCCTACTGCATTCTGTATCGGGGTGGGTGTAAATCCCGGCGCAATAAATCTCGACGAAGAGATTCGGCGCTTTGAATACAAGGTTGAAGCGGGCGCGCAGTATGCGATTACGCAACCCGTGTTTGATACGGACCAATTGCGCGACTTCATCAAGCGCATCGAGCACGTTAAGATTCCCATCGTCGCCGGCATCTGGCCGCTGGTGTCGTATCGCAACGCGGAGTTTTTGCACAATGAGGTACCCGGCGTGCGTGTAACCCCTTCGATAATGGAACGCATGCGCGCCGCATCGGCAATCAGCAAGGAAGCTGGACGTGATGAGGGCTTGAAGATCGCCCGCGAATCGTTACTGGAAGTCAGAGACGTAATCCACGGTGTACAGGTATCCGCACCATTTGGAAATGTGAAGTACGCGCTGGAAGTGTTTGATGTGCTTGAGGAGTTTGGTCAAGGTGTGAGAACCAGCGAAGCTGTTAACTAAGAGAGTGCGAGCGTACCGAACCGAGCGCGGTAGAGGCTGGTGGAAACTCACCCCCCGCTGGATGGAGCAGAAGCAGCCAAGAGCAGAAAACCATTTTCCATATCACATTTGTCATATCTCATTTACCATTTTTATATGTCGTCTCGGCGTAGAGCGATTGGCAATGCAAAAATGCCGATGAAAAATGACAAATGAAAAATGTGATATGGAAAATGGTTTTCTGCTCTTGGCTGTCGTCTGTTTGCTCCAGCGGGGGGCAAGCCCGCCTTCCCAACCTGCAAATTAGCGAAGCTTGAGCGGTTCTTTGATCGCTGAGTTTCCACCCAGCATCTACCGCGCTCCGTTCTGTGACTCTCAGCTACCACCGTAATAAACCATTTTGTCGCCGATTGTGTAGAAGACGTCATCGATCGTCTTCTCGTTCTCTTGCGTGCCACCGACCGCAGGACCATAACCCATGTAGGGGGCGTACGAATTCGCGTCGGGCTGCGGCATAAACTGCGGCTGATATTGCGCCAGCTCGTTGCTTATCAACTGTAGGTATTGCAGCAGGAGTTGTTCCAAAGCACTGCGGACTTGTGGCGGAAGCATGTGAAGTACCAACGGGTCCGCCTGTACGATCCTGTCCCACTGAATTCCTATATCCTGGACCGTGAAGAAACCGGCTTCGATGCAGCGATAGATAGTATTGTGAATCAACCAGGCATCGTCGAGGAAGCCCAACACTCCGTTATAGTTGTCGGGAATCAAATCATCCGGATTAGTGAGATACGAATGCAAGCCATTAGCTACCTGCTTCAACGACATTGACGGTACTGACGCAGCTATTTCGATAAACTTCTGCAAACTCTCAGGCGCGCTTCGAATGTAGTCGTTAACTAATTGAAGTTCGGGATTAGGTTGCGCCGATTCGACTGCCGGCGCGGAGCCACGCAGATCCCTCACCATTGTGCTATCTATGGAATCGGTTTCAGCGAGCTTGCGGATAAGATCACCCGTAGCCCTTTTCGTATCCTGATGAAGTTCTACTGGAGGCGTTGGTTCGACCGGCAAACTCTGTAGCTTACCTTCGATAAAACTAATCAGAACCTGGAAGTCTTTGGTATTGCTCTTTGGATTGCGAACCACCTCTTGGAGAATTGCCTCAATCGCGCCTCTATCATCACCCGCAGCCTGAACGCGCCCGAAAACATCCTGAATGAAGCGGAGCGTTTGCCCTACTTCGTCTCGCAGCGTGGAAAGCGATTTGAACGCGATGTTACATTGCTCCATGCAACGCAACGCCCAGTCCGTGCTGTCTTCGCCACCAATTCCTTTCGCGTTGCGGAATTCCTGAACGTATTGATAGAAGCCTTCAAAACTGTTCAGATCGTTTAGCGCGGTTGCCGAGTCTAGGTCCATTGACCCCAACGAGATTCGTACAAGGGCCGCCTGGATGCGGAACAAACCCGCCTTGGGATCTTCTAAATCAAAATTGATTCCATAGATTCCCTTTAGAAGAGGATGCTCAGGAATGGACGTTTTCTCGAGCAAGACAGGCAGGATCTTCTTCTTAAGTTTTACTGCGGTGTTTATCTCAGCGTCCACGCCATCCGACTCCGCGGCCTGTTTCGACCAAAGCACCAGAACAACATCCATTTGCTCCATTGCCTCGTCGATGGTCGGCTGGATCGCATCCCCGGGCTTCAAGGTTCGGATGTCGAGCCAAACCTCGGCATTCTTTTCCAGGGACTCGGCAATGATTTGAGCAGCAGTCTTGTTCTGCCAGGAATGGCTGATAAAAACTTTCATGTCGCCTCCCTTTGTTATAGGTATAGCGCCAACGCCTGCAGGTATTATCCACCTGCTTGATAATGAGGTCAGCGCTTGCGGTGACCACGGCGGATCGGTCCAAGCGAACTCTCGTATCGGCTATGCCACCTGATGTGCGGTGGCGGCTCCGCCCCACCGGAGTGTCGCTAATTAAGATTCCGGGGCTACGCCCCTAATCCGTCCTATCGATAAAACCTCCGGGGGCGCAGCCCCGTTTTCAAAAATGCTAACCGGAAGGGCACAGCCCTCCCGCACATCAGGCGGCATAGCCGTGACCCGAGTTACGAACAGCAAATATTGCTCAGTGTGCTCATACTTCATGTGGCCGTAAATGCGAGTGACGCCGTAAGAGGTGGCCCGTGTGTTTTTAAAGATATTTGATCTATGTATCTGCCTTTTCAAGAACGTGATGAAGTGCGTATTCAAGTTGCTCATACTGAAATTCGTACCCTGCTGATTTTAGACGCTCCGGCTCTACGCGCTGGCTCGATAGCAACAGCGCGTCAGCCATCTCACCGAAAACTAGACGCATGCCGAAAGCGGGAATGGGAAGAAGAGTGGGGCGCGAAAGCTCTGCGCCAAGCGTCTTTGTAAACTCTGCGTTAGTGACAGGATTTGGTGCAACGAAATTTACCGGGCCACTCAGCGCTTCGGTTTTCAGCGCGAATTTCAGTGCGCCGACGACATCGTCCAGAGCTATCCAACTCATCCACTGTTTCCCACTGCCGATCTTCCCGCCTACGCCCATCCGAAAGGGCGGCAACATCTTTGCGAGTGCGCCACCATTCGGATCGAGAATAACGCCGAAGCGCGAATTCACGACGCGAATTCCCTTCTCCTTGGCCAACGCCGTTGCTTTTTCCCATTCAACGCAAACTTCAGCAAGAAAATCTTCTCCCGGTGCACTCGTTTCCGTCAGAAGTTCGTCGCCACGATTCCCGTAGTAACCAATCGCGGAAGCGCAGATGAAAGTCTTCGGAGGATTCGTCAAGTTTGCGAGCGCATCTCCCAACAGCTTTGTCCCCTTGACGCGGCTCTCGCGTATGCGCTGTTTCTTGTCTTCGGTCCAACGCCCCTCAGCAATGCTTTCGCCTGCGAGATTCACGACTGCGTCAAAGCCTTCGATTCGCGCGAGCTGAATACTGTAGCGGTCGGGACTCCACTCTATCTCAGCTTCTGATTCTGGATAGTGTCTTACCAGACGGGAGATCTCGTGACCGTCCGGTTCTAACGATTTTATCAAGGCCGTGCCTACCAGCCCGTGTGATCCACCTATCAGAATCTTCATTGATTCCCTCTCGAAACGGCGCACGTCCTTTTTCTGGTCTCTTAGAAAATGAAATAAAGCGCTCTGCCGCTTGTCCGCCCGGCGTGGGGCACAAGTGCCCTCTCTAAATGGACGGTGGGCTTCGCTGATAGTCCTCACTAGACTGCAAATGTCAGGCAGCGGTCCGAGGCAGTTCGAAGTTAACAGATGCCTGCGGCTTTATAGCTTGTCTTTCCTAGCGAAAACGGTAGAATCCTTGCGTCACCCACCATAAAAACGAACCGCTTTCCCAATATTTAATCCGCGTTGCATTCTAGCAGACCTGACGCACTCCATTCTGCAAAGAATACGCGTCAGGCCTAATTCTAATTTACTAACAGACACCTGGTAACCTGGTGCTTCGCCACAGAAGAATTTTCCTTGTTCTGCTCACTAGCGCCGTACTCTGCGTCGCTGTTTGGCAGAGCGCGCGAACGCAGTCTCAACTGCGCAACATTACGAATACAACTGAAGAAGGCATCAATATTAACCCGTCAATCAGTGGTGATGGGCGCATCCTGGCGTTTGAGTCGACTAAAGACATCGCCGGCGCAGGCGGCAGCCAGGGCTTTCACGCGATTCGCGCCAACGTCGCAGTCGATCCGAGCTCATTTCTACAAATGGGCGCCACTCGAGCACCGGCTGCTGCCCTTTCGCAAGATGGATCGCGCATCGCCTTTGCCTCAAGGGACGACCCGGTCGGAACCAACAGCGATGCAAACTCCGAAATCTTTCTTTACGACGGTGCTAGTCCAATTCAGGTTACAAACAGTTCTCCGGGTGACATTTCGAACCGGGTCATAAACGGAAACTTCCAACCCTCAATCTCTGATGACGGACGATTTATCGCCTTTTCCTCAAACCGTGATCTTGCCAACCAGAATGCCGACGGCAACTTCGAGATCTTTGTTTACGACTCAGTAGCTGCAGGCTTCACTCAACTCACAAACTCGTCAGGAATAGTCGGCGCGACCGATGCAAAGATCAGCGGCAACGGCGCGAGCGTAGCTTACATTCGCGATACCGGTACCACCCCCAGCCCCAACCGCGATCTCCTGCTGCAGAATCGAATCGGTCCGTCGTCGATTCAGGTGCTGGCTACGAACGTTCCGTTGCTCTCGATGACGTACGGCCGGGCGATTAGCGATGACGGTGCGCGCGTAGTGTGGTCAGCGCAAACAGCGACCAACTCCACTCAGGTCTTTCTCTACGATGGGCGGAACAACAACCTCACACGTCAGATAACCACTCTTGGCTCCCGAGCCACAGATGTTGCCCTTCAAGCCACTATCAGCGGCGACGGCTCGCGCATCGCTTTTGCTACCCGACGTAGCTTCCTTGGTAACACTGACGGGGGCGTCGACCTGTACACCTACGATATTCCGACTGGAACGTTCGGACATATTACCAGTGCGCCGTCAACCGCAACCGCGGAGGTGGTCTCTTCGCTTAATGACAATGGCTCAGTAATAGTCTTTAACTTCCCACGCGTGCTCTCTGGTCCGGTATCTAACGACATTTTTGAGAACGACTCTGAAATTTATCTCAGTGGAACTCCCGCACGTCCTGCCTCCGGAAATCTTACAATCCGTAATCGCGCCTCGTTGGGCCATGAGCCCTCCACCACGAAAGCCGTCGCGCCCGACAGCATCGCAGTTGCTCTGGGCGGCGCGCTCGCTTTCACTACTCAACAATCCGGGCGCCAGGTCGATGGGACATTCCCGACGAACGTGGGTGGAACGACGGTCACAGTGAATGGCCAGCCGGCGCAGATCTTTTTTGTGTCTCCAACAGAAGTGCACTTCCATGTGCCCGCCACCACAGTGCTCGGGATTGCCGACGTTGTCGTAACTAACTCGGAAGGCTTCCAAAGTCGCGGCGCGGTAACCACGCTTCGGTCTGTGCCAGGAATCTTCACAAAGAGCGGCAATGGCCTGGGTGAAGGAATAGTTCTAAACGCCGACACGCTACAAACCGGACCTTTCGATCCAAGCAGCGGAAACTTGCGATTGATAATTTTCTCCAGCGGCGTGCGCAATGGCACTACGGTTTCAGTAACTGCCGGCGGCCAGGCATTAACGCTTGAGTCGATCATCAGTTCACCAAGCATGCCTGGCTTAGATGAGGTTCATGTGTTGGTGCCCGCGGAACTACGCGGCGCTGGTGTGGTTGAGTTGGAAATACGCGCGGACGGACGCGACAGCAATCCTGTTACGCTTGAATTTAGCGGTGACGCGCGTACTGACGTGATGATAAACGAATTTCTTGCCGACCCTCCTGATGGCGCGGCCGGAGACGCTAACCACGACGGAGTACGTGATTCCGGAGATGATGAATTGGTTGAGTTAGTAAACACCACCACTCACGACATTAATCTGAGCGGTTATCGCATCCTCACGCGTAGTAGTAGCTCTTCGACAGACACAGTAAGACACCAGTTCTCCTTCGGCACCACACTGCCTGCCTGCACCTCGCTCGTGTTGTTTGGCGGCGGTAATCCCAGCTTCAATGATCCGATATTCGGTGGCGCGCAGGCATTCAAGGCCCAGACCGGTAGTTTATCGCTTACAAATTCGGGCGGAGTCATTACGTTGCGGAACGGCGCGGGCGACATCGTTAGCACTGTCACTTATGGAAGCTCAACAGGCCTCAATGGCGATGCAAATCAGTCATTGACGAGAGCACCCGACATTAGCGGTCCATTCACTCTACATCAGTCGGCCAGTGGAAGCGGCGGTCGTCTCTTTAGCCCAGGAACTAAGCTGAACGGTGATCCCTTTGCTCTCTGCTCGCCGATCACGCGCATCGATATCTCACCCTTATCCGCGACAGTTGAGCAGGGGCAGAAACAGCAGTTCACCGCCCATGCATTCGACTCCAACGGTAATGAAGTTTCGGGAGTAATATTCCTTTGGGTCGTAAGCAACATCTCGGTGGCAAACATTGATCAGAACGGCCTGGCCACGGGACTCTTGCCCGGTACTTCAGAAATTCGCGCGTCAGGAAGGGGTGTCACGTCTGCGCCACCAGCGGTGCTAACGGTGACTCCGACGACTCGTGTGCTTACCAGTGTCGACATCTTGCCTACGAACGCAACCATCGGCGTCGGCGAAACACAGCAGTTTACCGGGCAGGCGAAGGACCAGTTTGGCCAGAACATTGGCGGCGTCACTGTCAGCTTCGTGTCCAATAATACGACCATTGCGACCGTTGATTCCGTCAGCTCAACTTCAAGCCTTGGGTTTGCATTCGGTACCGTGACTGGGCGAGCGAATGGCGCAGCAGAGATTCGTGCGTCGGCAACCAATGGCACCACCACGGTGTTCAGCTCCCCGGCGGCACTAAACGTCGAGCTGGGCGTCGGCCAATTACTCATCAGCGAATTCCGCACACGCGGACCGGTTGGCGCGTCGGATGAATTTGTCGAGATCTACAATCCAACCACATCCACGCTGACCATCGGTGGATTAAAGATTCGCGCCTCAAATGGCAGTGGAACGATCAGTGACCGCGTGACGATCACCGCCGGAGCAACGCTGGGTGCAGGATGTCACTATCTGCTGGCGAATGGTTCTTCAAGTGGCTTTAGTGGTTCGGTGACTCCGAACCAGACGTTTGGCACGGGAATCACGGACGACGGCGGCATTGCGATTACAGGTTCCAACGGCACGAGGATTATTGATGCGGTCGGGATGAGCAACAGCTCTGCCTACAAAGAAGGCACCACGCTCGCGCCGCTAACCGTAAGTACCGATCAAAGTTATGAAAGAAAACCGGGTGGAAAGTTCGGCAATGGCGTCGATACGAACAACAACGCCAGCGACTTTGCGTTGACCAATCCCAGCAACCCGCAGAACTCATCGTCAGGATGTCTTGATACGAGTTCGGCCGATCTCTCGATCACCAAGGCCGACTCCCCCGATCCTGTAACAATCGGTTCGAACCTGACTTACACGTTAACCGTAACCAACAATGGCGCGGCCATCGCTCAGAATGTAATGGTCTCAGACAACCTTCCCTCATCAGTTACGTTCGTCTCCTGCGATTCAATTGCGGATGGCGTCTGCGGCGGATCCGGCAACAACCGCACTGTGACATTCTCCTCTCTCGCCAGTGGTTCATCAGCTACGATCACTCTGGTGGTTACTGCCAATGGACCAGTGGGGGCGACCATTAGCAACACGGCAACGGTCAGTTCGTCAACCTCGGATTCAAATAGTGTTAACAACTCTGCGACTTCGACCACTCTGGTCCAGGCGCCTCTGCCTAGGCTCTCCATCAATGATGTCTCAGCAAATGAGGGTAACAGTGGGACAACCGCTTTTAGCTTCACCGTCAATCTTTCAACGCCGGCACCATCCAGCGGCGTGACCTTTGATATAAATACGCAGGACAATACAGCCACGGCCGCTGGTGGTGATTACGTCTCGCGGAGCTTGACCAGCCAGACTATTCCTTCAGGACAGCAAACCTTCACCTTCGACGTTTCAGTCAATGGCGACACGCTCGTCGAATCTGACGAGACCTTCCTGGTGAATGTGACGAACATCTCGGGTGCAACTGCGGTCGATAGTCAGGGTCAGGGTACGATCCGAAACGACGACACGGCTAACCTGGTGATCAGTCAGGTTTATGGAGGCGGTGGTAACACCGGCGCCCAGTTCACGCACGACTTTGTAGAGCTCTTTAATCACGGTACGACGACGGTCAATTTCGCCATCACGCCTTATTCAGTTCAGTATGCAGGGGCGACGGCTGGTTTCGGCTCCAGCAAGGTGGATCTGACTTCAGGAATAATGGCGCCCGGGCAGTATTTCCTGGTGCAGCTTTCGAGTGGTGGCGCCCACGGCGTCGCTCTGCCGACTCCTGACGCAAGCGGCAGCATTGCCATGGCGGCCACGACTGGCAAGGTCGCGCTCGTCGTCGGCACGACAGCACTGAGCGGCAGCGGCTGTCCATTAGCTGTCACGGTCGCAGATTTTGTCGGCTACGGAACCACAGCCAGTTGTTTTGAAGGCTCAGGTCGCGCGCCTGCGCCCAGCAACACAACGGCCGATTTGCGCAAGGCTGGCGGCTGCACCGATACCAACGACAACGCTGCGGACTTTCTGGTGACGACTCCCTTGCCACGCAACACGAGTTCACCCTTGAACAACTGTATCGCCGGTACGCCTCCAAACCTTACCATCAACGACGTCACGCTCGGGGAGGGCAACAGCGGGACGACCACAGCAACGTTCACCGTTAGTCTTTCAGCGCCGGCGCCCTCCGTCGACATCACCTTCGATATTGCGACGCAGAACAACACGGCTTCAACTGGCAACAGCGATTACGTGGCCAAGACGCTAACCAATCAGTTGATACCCGCCGGACAACAGACGTATACCTTCACCGTTACCGTTAACGGCGACACCGCAGTTGAGAATGACGAGACATTTTTCGTTAATGTGACCAACGCTTCCGGTGGGACGATCACGGATGGTCAAGGTGTCGGCACGATTCAAAACGATGACCTTCCGGCGCTAAGTGTCAATGATGTCGCAGCGAATGATGGGAACAGCGGAACCACGACCTTCAGCTTCATCGTGAGCCTCTCAGCGGCGGCGTCCACCGGCGGTGTGACGTTTGACATTGCTACCGCTGACGGCATCGCTCAAGATGGCAATACGCCAGGCGAAGACAACGACTACGTACCCCGGACTCTGACCTCGCAGACTATTCCTGCCGGCAGTTCTACCTACAATTTCGAGGTCACGGTCAATGGCGACGTGACCATAGAAGCAAATGAGACGTTCTTTGTTAATGTCACTAACGTCTTGGGAGCTACTGTCGCTGACGCTCAGGGTCAGGGAACGATTCAGAACGACGACAGCCCGACATTGACCATCAACGATGTCTCACAGAGCGAGGGCAACAGTGGGACTACTGTTTTCACGTTCACTGTGACCTCGTCGCTTCCTGCTCCTGCCTCGGGCATCACCTTTGACATCGCCACGGCCGACGGCAACGCGCAGGATGACACGCCTCCGAGTGAAGACAACGACTATGTCGCCAGAAGCTTGACTGGACAAACCATCACGGCGGGCGATACGACCTACACCTTTGATATTACAGTCAACGGCGATAAGCTAGTTGAGCCGAACGAAACGTTCCTTGTGAACCTTGCTAACGTTGCCAACGCAACAGTGGCGGATGGTACAGCAGAAGGAACGATTCAAAACGACGACCCGGCTAAC
>DATBSH010000038.1:0-31890 GCA_036559885.1 Pyrinomonadaceae bacterium | reverse complement strand
TAAATAGAATAGTCAATCCGACCGCCTCGACTTGTCCGGGAGACGTTATGCGCCTGGCTCCAGCGAAAGCGAAGACTATCTCGAGTTGTCTCGCTTTATTCATCGGCCTGCTCGTGACCGTTTGTGGTGGAGTTCGGGCGGAACAGTTGCCGCTGAGGGTTTATACAACCGCTGACGGACTACCCCGCGACTACATCACCCGCATCATTCGTGATTCGCACGGCTTCCTCTGGTTCTGTACGCCTGAAGGGCTATCGCGATTCAATGGCTACGACTTCGTGAATTACGGGATTGAGCAGGGCTTACCAAGCGCCTCTGTAAGAGATTTGCTCGAACTTGAGGATGGAACTTACCTGGTTGGCACCGGCAGCGGCGTAAGTCTGTTCAACCCCGCAGCCTCCGTGCAGGGTGAGGCCAAGGATGAACGATCCGCTCCTCAACCAAAATTTATCTTCCTGAGTCGGAGCGATAACGAGCGCGCTCTCAGTGTTACCGTGCTTCAAGAAGAGCGAGCGGGCGTTGTTTGGTGTGGGACCGACGCAGGTCTCTATCGGTTGGAACTGGTGCAGAACAAGTGGACATTTTCTTTTGTGGACATTGGTTTACCCACAGACAAACCGGACTTAACAAGTGTATGGACGATCCTCAAAGATCGGCGGGAGAACGCGGTGTGGATTGGCACCCAGGTGGGTCTCTATCGGCGCTTTCCCGACGGCCGCATCGAAAAGTACACAACGCAACATGGTTTACCCTTCAACGACGTGCGCGCACTCCTCGAAGATCGCGAGGGCCGCATTTGGGTAGGAACTACGTTGGGCTTGTGCCAACTTGTGGCGGAACCCAACCAGCAGCGGCCAATAGTGGCACGTGTTTTTACAGTGCGGGATGGACTCGCACACAACTTGATCACTTCATTGCTTCTGTCCGCTGACGGAAGACTATGGGCCGGAACGGCAGGCGGGCTGAGCGAATTCACGCCGATGACAAGTGAGAACCATCACGCATTTCGAAGCTATACAACCGCGCAAGGTTTAACTGATAAGCAGATTACAACGCTTATAGAGGACCGGGCCAGAAATCTTTGGCTGGGTACGGAGAGCGGCGGTGCGATGAAGATGGCCCATAATGGCTTTGTTACTTACAGGGAAGCGGATGGTTTGAGCAGCAGCCGCATTGCTTCTATCTTCGAGAATAACGCGGGCGAGCTTTTCATTATTAGCGGCCAGGTTTTTATCCATCGGTTCGAGGGGCGAAATTTCATCGTCACGAAGCCCGGGCTACCAAAACGTATCAAAGATGCCGGCTGGGGTTGGAATCAGGTCGCCTTTCAAGATCGAAACAGCGAATGGTGGGTCCCTACGAGCCAGGGTCTCTGCCGCTTTGATAAGGTTAGCAAGCTCGAGGATCTTGCTCACGCGCGTCCGAAAGCGATCTACACCACGGGTGATGGTCTAACCGGCGATCAGATCTTTCGCCTTTACGAAGACACACACGGCGACATCTGGATTGCCACACTCGATAATCCTCAATCGACACTCACCAGATGGGAGCGGGCCACAGAAACTTTCCATCGCTACAGTACCGCCGACGGTATGCCACCGCATGCCCCGACAGCTTTTCGTGAAGATCGCGCCGGTAACCTTTGGATAGGGTTCTATGGGGGCGGAGTGGGGCGCTTCATGTCAGGCCGCTTCACGATGTTCGGAGCTGGCGACGGTGTCCCATCGGGTATGGTCCGCGACATTTATTTAGATCAGAAAGGCCGCCTCTGGGTGGCAACCAACCGCGGTGGACTGGCGCGGATTGATGATCCGACGGGTGAGCGCCTGAACTTTGTGAAGTACACAACCACCGAAGGCTTAAGCAGTAATCAGGTAACATGTATCACTGAAGACACATCCGGACACATATACGTAGGAACAGGTCGCGGTTTGGATCGCCTCGATTCTGCCACTGGACAGATCAAGCACTACACTGCCACCGACGGCCTCGGCAACAACTTCCTCAATGTCTCTTTCCGCGACCATCAGGGCACGCTCTGGTTTGGCACCTTGCAGGGTCTAGCTCGGCTCATTCCTGAGCCCGATCACCAACCGTCACCGCCTTCTGTCTTGATTGCAGGACTCCGAGTTGAGGGCGAGGCTCAGCAGTTATCTGACCTGGGCGAAAGCGCGCTCTCAGGACTAGTGCTGGGTCCCAATCAGAACCAGTTGCAGATCGAGTTTATCGGCCTCAGCTTCGGAATAGGTGAAATCGTGCATTACCAAATCAAACTCGAAGGAGCCGATTCAGACTGGAGCCTTCCGACTGAAAACCGCGCTGTCAATTATGCGCACCTCGCACCGGGAACATATCGGTTGCTGGTGCGAGCAATTGACGCCGATGGGATCACCAGCGTCGCACCAGCCTCAGTCTCTTTCAGTGTTTTGCCGCCAATCTGGCGGCGTTGGTGGTTCTTGACGATTGCGGCCGCGCTTATCGGATTGGTGATCTATACCGCCTATCGCCGGCGTATCGGCCGACTCATCGAACTCGAGCGCGTACGCACGCGCATCGCAACAGATCTGCATGATGACATCGGATCGAGTCTTTCGCGCATGGCAATCTTGAGTGAAGTCGTGAAACAAGACACCGGAAAAATGCGAATTGAATCGGTCGAGAGGCTGACGGACATCGCCGATACGGCGCGCACGCTCGTGGATTCGATGAGCGACATTGTGTGGTCGATTGATCCACGTCGCGATGATGTACGCAGCGTCATCCTCCGTGTGCGACAGTTTGCGGCGGACGTGCTGGAAGCGAAAGGTGTCAAATGGGAACTCCTTAGTACCCCCGAGTTGGATCGCGTGAAGCTTTCACCGGAGCAACGACGTCACCTTTTCCTGATCTTTAAGGAAGCGTTGACAAATATCGCGCGTCACGCTGACTGTGCGAATGTTTCGCTCATGATAAGAGTCAACGGCCATCAACTGAGCGCTGAAATCAGTGATGATGGTAGCGGGCTGACTCCCTCCTCTTCTCCCAATGCGCCGGAAAACGGACACGGGGGGCACGGGTTAGAGAACATGCGCGCTCGCGCAACGCAAATTGGCGGACGCCTCGACATCAACTCAACTCCAAGCGTGGGAACCTTGATCACTTTGACAATGCCGCTTAAGCAAAGTCATGGCATATCCATGCTCTATTCGCGCTGGCGGAAGTAGTCTACTCTCTGCGTGGCCCCTGGATTCCACCATCAATCTCATGTCGTCAGCCCAACAAATCCTGACTGCAATTGTCGAAGACGACCGCGCGACCCGGGAAGGCTTGAGCCTCCTGATCAATGGCACCCCTGGTTATCGCTGCGTAGGTTCTTATCGATCAGTTGAAGACGCTTTGCGGCCAGAAAGCAGTGAACAACCGGACGTGCTCCTGCTCGATATTCATCTGCCGGGAATGCTAGGTTCCGAAGGTGTGCGCGTCTTTAAAGAGAAGTATCCCGCGCTTCAGATTCTGATGCTGACTATCTATGCCGAGCAGGATTTGGTGTTTGAATCCATTTGCAATGGAGCGTGTGGTTATCTGCTCAAGAAAACTCCACCTGCGAAGTTGTTGGAAGCAATTCGCGAAGCGTATGAAGGCGGCGCCCCGATGTCGCCTGAGATCGCGCGCAAGGTGGTCACGCTGTTTCAACGGACCGGACCGCCTCCAAAGCTCGAAGAACAACTCACACCTCAAGAGGTGCGCCTTCTTAAGTTGCTTGCTGACGGCTATAGCTATCAATCCGCTGGCGATCAACTCCACATCAGCGTGAATACCGTCCGCAATTACGTCCGCAGTATCTACGAAAAACTCCACGTCCATTCGAAATCCGAGGCGGTAAGCAAAGCGATACGCAGCCGCTTGATCTCTTAAGAAATCAGTAACGGAAAAACGCATGAACATGCTCTACCTGCGCCTACGCGCCTGCAGTAGAGTCGCCTGGCTACCGAAACAGTCCCCCCGTTTGAAAGCTCGGTGCAGTCAAGGTCTCCAACTCTCCTGACCGGCATCAACATTCACCCTAACGCTGAAGAATGAATTGGTCCGGATCGAGAGATTGATAGACCGCGATCCGATGGCCAAACCATTTGGCTCACTTGGTGATCACGGAATCGAGAGAGGTCAGTTTCATGAGACTAATCAATTTAGCAGCAACCATGCTTTTCGTTTTAGCCCTGGCTCTACAACCGATATTCCCGAGCTCGCTTGCCTCGCAAGGTAAGAACCCTCAGCAGGGAACAACGCCTGGCCCACCGGTGACAAAGACCAAACTTGAAGCGAAGGGATCCTGCGGTCCCGACTGTGAGCAATGGGTGAAGACTCTGACGATTGAGTCAGCGAATAAGGTGACCTTCCGCTATTCAACCGAGCAACCGGGCGCCACTTCGGCAATTTGGCAGGTCTCAGACAAGCCCTTCTCTTCGGGCTCACAGATGTCGCCAGCACAAGCGTCACAAGCGCCTCATGTGATCGCGAGCGGCGCGTTGGGACAGGTACCAAGTCCCGGTCATGTCAGCACGTTTGACATTAACTTCGCGGTGTTCGCACCAAAGACGCCTACGACCCCTGTGAACTACTGGGTTTTTGTCGTCACAAAGGATGGGCGGGCCAACGCGATAGGTCTGGCTTCATCACCAGTCAAGGTCTCGTATCACGCGCCGTCCAAGTCGTCAGTAGACCTTTCCGGAATACCAGTTGATCCGCCAAAGCCAATGCCCATTCAAATAGATCTTCAGTCATTTACCGTGAACGTTACGAACGAAGGCATAGGCGACGACGATCCTTACCTGTTTGTTGTCGCAATCTATGCAGACGGAACGACTGTTAAGCCGCTTAACCTAAAGGGCTCATCGGTGCGGCTCGATAGCCCGACTAAAACGCACAACAATCTAGGTATGGATGCCTTTTCGGACGATCCGAAAACTGGAAAGCCCTACAACATTCCTTCTTCAATTGGCCACTTTGAGAAAGGCATCCTCCCATTGCCAGGTGGACTGCCCGCGCAAACGGCCAGAAATCTTAGTCGGGTAACAATTCTCGTAATCACGATGGATGAGGACAACACTTCAGACAGCGCCGCAAACGCCGGACGGAAGGCGCTTGTAGATAATCTGCAAAAGGAACTGAATGCCGCAATTCAAAGCACAACTCCACCCAATATTCCAGCTATCCAACAGCGAATCACCGACAAAATCGTCGCCGCTGTTAAGAAAGAGACACTAAAGGATTGGTGGGCCCCATGGGGACTCTTTGATGCGGTTGACCCGGACGATTTCATTGGAGCCGATTTTGTCACTTTCAGTTATGCGCAAATACAGAACGCGGGTGCAAACGGACTGCCAATTAACCTGGAGTGTAAGAGTTCGGACGGGTCATACACGATCAACGGCAGAATCAGGAGTAAGTGAGTGTTCCGCATCATCAAGTTGGATCGACACAAAAGAAGAAAATCATGAAAACACGAAACACAACAACGAAACTGATCGCATTGGCAATCGCTCTGAGCATATCGGCAATCTGCACCTTTCCGAGAGCGAGCAGGGCCGCTGTCGTTCGAGATACCAACTCTTCAGTCGGCAGACATAGTCGTGACGTTCGTGCCCTGACGCCGCAGAAGGCAAATCCCTGCGCGCCGCGTGGTTTCCAACCCTTCACGAATCAGAACTTGCTGCAGAATTTCAGTTTCAACACAGTCGGACCGCTCGGTACGTCGACCACATTTTCGGGGCCTCTGCCAAATGTCCCACCGTCTTCGGCTGCCAAGTTTTGGACGGTGCATAACAGCAACGGTGGGGCTGTCATTACCACCCAAATGATTCCTTCAACAGGCCCGATGGGGCCAAGAATGCTTCGGATCAGAACCGGGGGAAATGAAGGAGGTGTCGTGCAATTCTTTGCCCCACCCAACGGGGGCCCTCTGAAAATCATTGCTTCCGCCTGGGTCTATGTCATCAAGGGCCAGGTGCAACTTGTAACTGGGGGGGACGACGGCTACACGGGCAGCGCGTTCAATACGACGACAAACAAGTGGGAACTCCTTCAGATTTGTACAGACGGGGAGAAACGGAACAGCTTTGTCGAAATCCTCAATCAGGACGTCAATGGCGGAGCGTTTCTCGTTGACGCCGCTAGTGTCGTGAAAGTGCCGTGATGCTGTTTCACGTCCAATGAGCTTTAGCTTGTCGTCGCGGCGACAAAATTGAAGGTTATCGGACACTTTCAACGAAGCTCACCCAATAGCTGAGCGACGGCGCACCGGAAAGCCGCAGATGACAAAGCGCCGAGTTGAGGAGTAGCAAGAAAGGAAAAGTAAACTATGTCAAATCCCGATCGACTGAAGTCATCTTTCGTCGCGCTAACAATCATTGCGTTTTTGGCTCTTTGTCCGACGCTGTTGGCGCAGAGGGAGACGCGGCCGTCATCACAGGGCAGAGCCACTCCGAAGGTGCTGATCTTCAAGAGCAGGGGCGTGTCTCGTGCACCTCAGGACGCTGGACCTCAGCCGCTTCCGCCGCCTAAGGAGTTGAGCGCGGCCTCAAAAAAGGAAATGCTTAAAGATCTACATCTGGCCCAGGAGCCCGGCAGCATCTACTTTAAGGTGACTCTGAGGAATAGCTTCGTCGCTGGGAAAGGATACATAAACTTCGGAAATCCGTATTCGGTTGAAAGCTATCATGACCACGTAGAGTGGCAGCCTCCAAACAATGAGAAGCAGAAGTTCGTCGAGATTTTTCTCAATTCTGAGGCTGCCGGTCGCCATTACCTGATTGATTGCACCGTAAACCAGGTGTACATGAGTAATTATCCTTACAAAATTTGGAGAGGTTCTACCGACTTACTTCAGACAATCGAGGCCCAGAATAATGCCATATATGGGCAGCACCTGGTCTTCGTGATTGAAGCCACAGATGACGGGTGGCACTCGTTCCGAATTTCCGGAGGCGGGAACTGGTACTTTTACTCTTGCGAGGTGACACATCTTTAGTCGCGGACAAGCAGCCTGAATTGAAGGCTCCCTCCATCGGTCTGCTGGTGTTTGACCTAAGAACCAAAAAGGAGGAGTAGAAAATGCGCATCTCAAAAACAATCATGTTCTTCACGGTCATTGCGGCAATCCTCGCGATGCTTGCCATGATCCTCATAGCGCCTGGTGATTCTGCCAGTCCATCAAGCTTGACGCTGGTCACGTCGCCAGGAGCGCGGTGCGAACCCGGCGTAAACCTGCTGAAGAATCCGAGCTTCGAGACCGTTGGGCCAAACGGTGCGGTTACGGATTGGCCGGCAAATCCTTCACCAAACTCGGCTGCCGCCAATTGGACCACGCATTCCAGCAATAACAACGCGCAGCTCATTACTAAATGGGAGCCTTCAACGAAGCAACCGGGCGGAAAGATGATCCACGTCATAGCCGGCGGGAACGAAGGCGGAGTCATTCAAATGCTGCCGCAGGGTTTGACCAAGACTGTCGCGTCCGTCTGGGTTTACGTCAGAAAGGGCTACGTGATCATGCAAGCGAATGGCGGACCCGCCGCGATCTATGCCAAGAGCACCGCGACCAGCAGGTGGGAGCTCCTCCAGTTCAAAACTGACGGCAGCACGCCGATTGATAACTTCATTATCTTAAATCAGGACCCGCAAGGCGGAGAGTTCCTCGCGGATCTGGCAAGTGTGACGTGCATCGACGCAAGGTCAGACTCAAGAACAATCTCGCTCAAATGCCAGAACCCCGGTACCCACCAGGATGTCGCCAAAGATCCAGACATAACTAACATCACTATTCAGACGCTGGCGGCGGGTAAAAAGATCTTCTGGAGCGCGAGCGACGGCGACAGTGGGTCGTTAACGCTTAGCAGTCCGCTCGCGCCGGGAAAGAGTGTGCAGGTCACGGGACAGCCTGGACAGGTTTATACCTGCAAGGCGTGGACGTTCAAGTGATTGTTTCAAGTTAGGGGCTTTAAGGAGATAGAACCAATGACGACGTCAACACAGATTCATCAAGGGCTTCATGAGGCTGATGCAAGGTACTCGCATCTAGCGCGCGTGCCCTTCGCCATGGTGGTACTGCTTTGTTTGTGTGCGCTCCCGGTTTGCCACGCCCACGCACAGTCTGCAGCAAATCGGTCAGGGTCAACTTCAAAAAATAGTCAGCCCACGGCCGCGAAGAGTTCCTTGAAAAAACCAAAAGTATTTAAGACTGTCGACCCGTGTGCGGTCGCAGTCGCCGATGCGACACTGAACCTCGGCCCCGGCGTGCTCGGCGTTCAGACGTCCAGCAACGGCGGGACCTATCACGATGGCGAAGACGGCTGCGGCCTCTTCGTCGTAGATATCACAGTTCCCAGCGACTCTTCCGGCCCCTCCGGTTTCCTACCCTCGTTCCGCATCGAGTCAGGCTCGGTTGAGTTGATGCTCAATGGTAAGAACGTGAGTAGTGGGACAAACTATGAGGGTGGTTTCGCCCTGCCCGACAATGTCTGCGCCCTCTACCATCAGCAGACGCGACTCTTTGTAAAGTCGTCAACTGCGAGCGACTTCACTCTTATCAAGACCATAAACGCCAAGGCTGGTACCGGTCAGCCTTTCGGATCAGCACCCAAATGTGTGCTGATGCCGGAAATAGGCAACGGTCAGTTGAGCTATGGGTTGCCCTTCAGTTTCATGCCGTTAAAGAGCAACGCCAGAGTATTTCGCATCGCCGTCGGTGTGAGACTTGGCTTCACGGCAGATGCACCGTGGCAGAAAGTGCGCGTACAGGCAGCGCACGATGCAGATATTAAGTGAGAAGGAGGCGCTGATGATGGGGATTTCAAAGTCGCTTCTGATTGGTTTGATGATTGCCTTGACGTTCGGCGGATGTACAAAGAAAGCTATGGCACAAGACCAAAAGGGCCGTGGCGGTTCAACCTCGAAGAGTCGCGCTCCTGCGAAGAAGCCGGTGATTGCTGTGACGGTGGATCCGTGCGCAGTAGTTGCCGCACATGCAAGCGTCACACTGGGTCCCGGCGTCCCCGGCGTTCAGGCCGTGAGTGACGGCACGAAGTACGCCCCCTCAGGCCCTTGCGGCTTTTACGTCGTGGATATCACAGTTCCAAACAATTCTTCTGCCTCTGGTTTTCTTCCTTCGTTCAGTCTCGAATCGGGAGCGGTTGAGCTGAAAAAAGCAAACGGCGAAAACATGAGCAACGGCACGAACTACGCCGGCGGTTTCGCGGTCCCGAATTACGACACGTGCCGCGTATACCACCAGGAGACTAGAGTCTTTGTGAGGAACTCAAATGTGGATGAGTTCACGCTTCTAAGCTCAGTACGGGCCAGCGGCGGGATTGATGAAACCACCCCATATCAATCAACAAAGAATGTTTCCTGTTCGCCGAAAAGCCGGGCAAAGGGGTGTTGAGCTACGGATTGCCTTTCGGCTCTCAACCATCGAAGAGCAGCACGAAAGTTTATCGCGTGGCGGTTAGGGTCAGCCTGGGAAGCGTCAGCAACTGGGGCGGCGAAAACTGGCAAAAAGTCCGTGTCAAAGCTTCGCGCGATGCCGACATTAAATAACGGAGGAGGAGGCAATTGATCGGGATTTCAAAGTCGCTTGTGATTGGTTTGGTGATGGGCTTGACGTTATGTGGATGCGCCAAAAAGACTGTCATCGATGTTCAGAATGCGCCCACTCCATCGGACGCGCCCTCGCAATCATCATCATCAGAAAACGTGAAAATTAGCCTGCCAGTTTCCTCCGGATTTGATATCACGAAAGTGCCGATCAGCAATCCGCAACTTGGCAAGTTCCCCTATTTCAGTCTCATCGAGGGCTATCAACCCAGCAAGAATGGCGATAACAAAGACGTGGCTTTCGATCGCTATGAGTTTTTCGACGGCGCGAAGATCAACGTCGTCGAAGGCCGGCTGAATACCACTGAGGCCGAAGGCCATCTGGCATCCGCATACGAAGTTTTCAAGACCTATGAGTCCTTAATTACAGGACTAGGTGGAGTGAAAGTTTTCGAGGGCACAGCGGAAAAGATGGATGCCGTTGATGCGAAGTTCAGCGACATGCGGCACCGCCAGCCTGTATATGGTGGCGATCAGATGGGAGTTTACCTGCTTCGCACTCCTGAAAAAGATATTTGGGTCGAGGCTTACGTCAGGTCGCATGGCAAAGAGGGAAATTATTTTCTGACTGTCGTGGAAACGAAAGCTCTGGATGTGAAAGCACAGCTTCTTCCGGCCGAGGAGATGAAGAAAGAACTTGATGCGAAGGGTCATGTCGCTCTCTACATTAACTTCGATTTTGATAAGGCTGACATCAAGCCGGACTCACAACCGATCATTGACCAGATTGTGAAGCTCCTCAAAAACAATCCGGATCTGAATCTTACAGTCGAAGGGCACACAGATAATGTGGGCCAAGCACCATACAACAAGAAATTGTCGGAAGCACGAGCCAGATCGGTAGTCGGGGCGCTTGCGGCGCAGGGTATAGAAGTCCGACGGCTGAAAGCCGTTGGGTATGGACCAGACAAACCAATTGCCGATAACAGCACGGATTCCGGGAGAGCCCAAAACCGCCGCGTGGAGCTGGTCAAAGTTTGACGCCCCACTGCGAAGCGTTTCGACGGCAAGTTTGAAAGGAGATAACACTTCATGTCGCATCGCAATTTGTTTCGAGCTGTTGCCATTGCTCTCGTTACATTGTTGGGATGTTTGATCGTCTCCTCGCCACGCATGTTGTTAGCACAAGGCGGCGATCGGAGCAAAAAACAGGAGGGGATACAGGTCTTCAAAGGGGGCGGCCGAGATCGATCCACGATGGGCCGTAAAGGTCCCACCTCGTTGAGCGCCCTTGATGTGAAGAAACTTGCGGGGCTGGTCGGATCAGCGCCAGGTAGCGTCTACGTCAAATTAAGTCCACAGGAACCGTCGGCCACTAACAGAGGTGTGCTGGTATTCGTCAGCCCAAAGCTTGTCGAAACCGGATTGAACTACGCGACTTGGGGCCCACCCGGAAACATCAACTTCCAAGGCGCGCAAGGTTCTTTGATGCTGTGGCTGAGACCAGCCACCGGAGGCAAGTATTTGATTGACTGCGCAGTGGAGAGTTCGAGTCCTAACGCGCATTTCGTGGTGACGGGTCCAAACGGTACCGCGCCGCTGGACGTAAAGGCGATTGCCGGAGGTCAACACCTGACTTTTGTGCTCGAGGCTACCGACAACAAGTGGCAGCCATTTCAAATTACTGGCACGGGAACGAAGAGTCAGTATGGAATCAGTTCTACCGTGGAGTGGACCTTCTATTCGTGCGAGGTGACGAATCTTTAGTTGCAGACTGCAGAGAAAGGAGTAGTGGGGATGAACCGAGGATCGCTTCGTCTAGCTACGCTGGTGTTTACAGTGTTCGCGGGTTTGATCGTAATGGCGGGACCAACTCTTTCAGGCCAGGGACGCAACAACAAAGCCGAGGGCCCTCGATCGTTCGGTGGCCGCGCGGTAGAACGCCGAACTCAAAGTCCCAATGTTCCACAGAGAGCACCGGCGCCTTTAAGTGCTCCAGAACTGACGGCCGCTCTCAAGTTATTGGGAAAGATTGAACCTGGCAGCCTTTATGTCACGCTCACGCCATCGCAACCCGATGTCGCCAATCGCGGTGCGCTGGTCTTCCTGAATCCCGACGTCGTCGAGGGTGGCGAGGGTTACGCCAGTTGGAAAGTTTCCAGCTCGGATACTAACTCCCAAATGAAATACATAATGCTCTGGCTTAAGTCGGCTGCGAATCGCAGCTATCTCATCGATTGCGCCGTGAGCGGAGAGTACAAGCCTAACCCGACCGAAGAGGGCGCTGAATTCCGCGTCGTTGGGCCTGATGGCAGTACCACGGTGTTCAAGGGAGTCACAGGAGTCGCAGACCGGCACCTCGTCTTTAGTCTCAATGCCACTAATACTGGCTGGTACGGTTTTCAACTTCGGTCTGCGCGGCAGACGCCCCAGACTTTGTACTGGCGGTTCTACTCCTGCGAAGTGAAGAATTTTTGAGCAGCGATGAAGTAAAGAGAGAGCTTTCCGTTTGATGGTGCCCGAGAGACAGCAAGTGATGAAGATGAAATCACGATACATTTTCGCGAGGCTATTGTTGCTCTTATTGTTTTCTCCATTCGTCTGCAATTCGAATCGCCAATGTGTGGGCCTCGAAAGAAACCAGGCGGATGATGAACTGAATTTTGGCCAGGTCGCTCCGCTTTGCGAAAGATAGCGAGATTTAAAGTAAAGGAACGCGCGTCATGAAACAGAGACATAATGCAACAACGGCTTACTTGCTTGCGCTCATCCTTGTTTGTCTTGGGCCATTAATGAGGTCTGTCCCTGATGTTTGGTCGCAGGGCAAGAACCCCGGACAAGGAACTCAGCCAGCCCCGCCGGTCACCAAGACGAAGCTCGAAGTGAAAGAGTTCAGCGGCGATTTTGAGCAATGGAAAAAGACGTTGCAGATCAACTCAGCCGAGAAAGTTACCTTTCGCTGGTCCACTAGTGAACTGAACACAGCTTCGGCAATCTGGCAGGTGTCAGACAAACCATTCTCTTCCGGCCCACAAACAACTGTCGCACAGGCGCCTCATGTGATCGCCAGCGGCGTATTGGGTCAGGTCCCCATTCCGGGCCATGTCAGCATGTTCGATATTAACTTTGCGCAGTTTGCGCCGAAGTCGCCGCCCTCGACTCCTCTGAGCTACTGGGTCTTCATTGAAACGAAAAGTTCGCGGCAACAACCGGTAGGACTGCCTTCTGCGCCGGTCAAAATCGTATACAAAAAGGCCACACAGCCGCCGGTGGAATTTAGCTTTTTTGATCCAGTAGACGAGGCCAAGCGGATCGTTTTTGTGAGTAACCGCGACGGCAATGCCGAGATTTACAAAATGTATAGCGACGGCTCAAGCGAGGTCCGACTGACCAACGATCCACTTGACGATCGCTATCCGGCTTGGCGCCCTGATCATAAGGAGATTGCCTTCGCGAAGGCCGGTGAGATTTTCGTCATGGATTTCGAAGGGAAGAACGTAAAACGCCTGACCAATAACAGCTACGTCGACAGTGTCCCCAGGTGGTCGCCCGACGGAAGCAAGATCGCGTTCTCGAGAAGTCGTGGCGGCAATTATGATCTTTACGTAATGAACGCCGACGGGTCGAACGAAAAGAGATTGACCTCCGACTCGGCTGCCGATGATGTGCCGAGCTGGTCACCCGACGGAAGCAAGATCGCATTTCAGAGCAGGCGAAACGGCTGGTTGCAGATTTACGTCATGAACTCAGACGGCTCGAATCAGAAGCGCCTGTCTTTTGGAAGCGACAGTGGCATCACCGAAAAGGAGCCGGCGTGGTCATCGTCCGGCAAGATCGCTTTTTCCCGCGAGGGCGGCAATATCGCTGCCGGGTTCTACGTCATGAACAGCGACGGTTCCAATATACAGGCGCTTGGAGGGCACGGTTACCACCTCGATTGGGGCCCGAACAATCGGCTCGTCTTTGCCGGGTACAAGAACGAAAAGAACATTTTCGTTTACGACCTCAACACTAACAAGATCAAGCAGCTGACGAACTTTGGGCCGAACATCGTTAACGTTGAACCAAACTGGTGATGTTGTTTTGGCAGCTTAGCTCATGCGAAGTGATCTTCATCAGGGAATAGCGCGGTGCGGAGTAACAGCCGTGAAATTTGAAGGAAAGGAACCCGGGTGATGAAACAGAGACACAATCAAACAACTGCAGGCATTCTTACATTGATCCTCGTTTCTCTTGCGCCAGTAACAAGCTTTGGCCATGTCGACTCGAGTAAGCAGCCATCGAGGCAGGTACAACTTGTCTCGCTGGGAATTCTTCCTTTCCAGGATGATAGCGGGACCACTGCGCCGACTGAGCTTGGTCAGAAGTTAACTCAGGACCTGCAGCAAAGGCTGGCAGTGACTTACAAAGACGTATTGCCGCGCGTCTTGAGCACAGGTGTTGATGCTGCTTCGGTAAAGACCAAGACGGTCGAACAGATCGCTGCCCTGGGCAAACAAAATGGGCTCAAGTTTGTAATTCGTGGCGGCGTGTTGGCTCTAGTGATTGACAACGCAGGTACGGAAACCAGAATCAACGCCCAGCTCTACGCCGAAATTATTTCGGTGGATGCTGCAAGTATTGTGAACACCGTCAGGGCTGAAGGCGCAGGCGCTCAGGCAGGCAAGGTCGCCACATTGTCTGCGGTTGATGTTAAGAGTGATCAGTTTGGCGGTTCAGCTCTCGGTCAGGCGCTTATGAATGCAGTCAGCCAACTTGGCGAGAGCATTCATCAAGTTGTGACGACATCCGCGACCACGCAAGAAACAACCAATGAGACAGTCGCGACCGCCGCGCAGGCTGATGTTGCACAAACCGAAGCCGCAGCAGCAGCCGACGCCGACAGTGAATTGCAGCAACTGATCGCACAAGCAGAAAGCCTCCTCTCGAGCGGCGCGAATGTTGGCACAGAAACGTTCAGCGCGGTGCAACAGTCGTTGGAATTGTTGAAGACAGCGCTGGCCTCTAAGGCCAGTCAGCTCGAAAAGGCTCAGGATACGTCCGAGGCTGATCTGCAGATCGCACAACACAAAGAGGAACTACAAACTGCTCTTAACAAGCTGACGGAAGAAGCGGCGACCAACGCTTCATCGTCGATGGAAAGTGAGCAGCCGAGCGGCGAAAAGAAAGGCTTCATGACACGCATCGACGAGTTTGCCGGCGAGGCGCTGGGCTTTCTTCAAAAAATCCAGGAGATACGCGCAGCTTCGCTTGGCGTCAGTCAGGAACAATATGGGCAGGCGGCGGGTGAAGGAACGCCTTACGAAGAATCAACAGAAGACGTAAGTGGCGTCGTCACGGAGGACGGCGTTCCTGTTGAAGAAGCAATCGTTACCGATCAAGAATCGGGCATAAGCACCAAGACTGATGCCAACGGCGCCTATACCTTAAAGGGCTTGATTAGCGGAAAGCTGGCAAAGCTTCTCATTGTTACGAAGAGTCAGAAAAAGATGAGCGCGCAGGTTCAAGTATTTCACGGTCGCATAAACTTAGCCGACTTCCAACTTACGCCAATGACAACTGGCGGAGGCGCCTCGGCATACCGGATTCTGCCGTCGACAGTGATGGTAAGCAAAGGAAGAAACACCACGACCGGTGTGGTAACAGGTGTAGTTATAGATGCGGCGGGGCGACCCGTTCCACGGGCGACGGTCTCTCTGAAAGGTGTTGCTGTCGCGCGTACGAACTCGCAAGGTCAATATACTTTCCTGAACGTTCCGGTAGGTGGTCAGGAAGTGGGTGTGAGTCAAATTGGCCTGAAAACGACAACGGCCCAGGTGAAAGTGAGCGCAAATAAAAGCAGCGAAGGAAATATCAAGTTTGGGACTGCAGACAAGATAGCTTCGCTGTCGACAAAAGGTTCACTGATTCAGCCGGGCGCGAGCACAAGATTAAGCGGAACCATATTCGACAGTGCCAATCGTCCCGTGTCAGGCGCGAAGGTTTCCGCCATTCAGTCAAATGCGGTGGCCTCTGTTTTCACCAGTCGCGATGGTTCTTTCGAGTTCCGTAACTTAAAGCCCGCCGATTACCGTATCGCGGTTTACAAAGTTGGTTTTGAGAACATGAGTCAGTCGCTGGCGTTGCGGTCCGGTAGCGTGGAACGGCGTGAGCTTAAATTGAGGCCGACGGCGTCACCACTGATTGCCAGTGTGTTGAGAAACAAGCCCGCCCAGCAAGCGAAGATCGATATTGCCCCACAAGGTCAGGCCGGGATAGAAGGACGAAACTCAACAATTGGCTCGGCGCTTGTGACTAAGGGACAGATCACCGGACACATCACAGACCTCGCTGACCGCACGCCTTTGTCAGGGGCAACAGTTTCGGTGGCGGGAATGCCGTCACTCAAAACCGATAGCCAGGGAACCTATGCAATTGCTAACCTGGCACCCGGCACTTATCAACTCAGCGTCAAGCGCAGCGGTTACATATCTGAAACACATGCAGTCACAGTGCGTTCTGGATCGCTTACGCGGCAAGACTTAGCGCTTAGATCTGATCGCCGCGAGGAACGTCAGATCACAACCGGAATCATAAAACCAGCAAACACAATTGGGAGGGCAGAAGTTAGAAAGGGTCAGCTCATGGGCCAAGTCGTTGACGGAAAAACCGGGAAACCAATTGTGGGCGCGACAGTATCGCTAACGGGTCAACACAACACAACAGATCAGGCTGGGAGGTTTACGATTACCAATCTTGCGCCAGGGACTTATCAGATCAACGTCAACAAGATTGGTTTCACGCAGGGCCAGATATCCGTAACAGTACGCGCGGGTGAAACGGCAACAGCGAATTTCAAACTAAACCCGATCGCGCGTCCTGCCATTCGCTTACCTTAATTCTGGCGATAGTGACTGCACCGGATGGGTCGAATACAAAGAACCTTCATCTCTCCGTTGAGGTCTTCAACAACGCCACCGGATCAATTCAACTTCGGTGGCCGCCGCGTTCCCCCACCCGGAATTCCGCGCATTGCGCTTCTGGACCATTGCGGCAGACGGCTGATGTTCGTTCCGCTCGCGTACATGCGCGTGCCATTTGTAAAGTCACTGTCTAAGAGAGTCAATCGACTTGCTTGGCGATGATGCAACTGTTGGCGATGATGAATGGCTAGATTCTTTGTGGGAAATTTGTGACGTGAATACCGGCAAACAGGTATGAATCGTTGTTAGCAGATGTACTCCAACGCGGCTGCAACCTGTGTAAAATGTTAATAGATCCTAAGAGCCGTGACTGGATGGAATCGGCTTCACTGCTCTTTTAACCAGTAGGCCGTAAATTCGATTCGAATCAAAGGTCGCCAGGTTCCAAGCTCCTGCAACGCGAATCACAAAGGCCCTTTAACAAGACGGGTTCGCATTTATCCAATGCATTGCGGATCTTGCCGTATTCGTACGTTAGACACCAACAAGTACAAGTAAAGAAATAGAAAGGGTTAGCGAAAGGTTTTCGAACCTTATCTCGAACACCTCGCCGTGAGGAGAGAATCCCCTAGAGCGATCCAGAGGGCCGACCCATCGCATCGCTCGCAGGTGGTGCAAATACAGCTGGAAGTACTTGACTTTAAAGAGGTTACAGCGGATATGCCGAAGGGGGGACTCGAACCCCCACGAGTTACCTCACACGCCCCTCAAACGTGCGCGTCTGCCAGTTCCGCCACTTCGGCATGGCTTGGGCATTATAGCCAGAGTTCAATTGTTGCTGCTACTTGCTCGGCGCTGGTGAAGCAGCTGGAGCTGTCGATGCAGCGGGAGAAGCTTGTGGTGTTGTCGATGTAGCTGGAGAAGCTTGCTGTGTTGGTTGAGGTGTCGGAGTCGGCGTTGCAACCGGCGTACTGGCACCAGTTGTCTCCAACACCGATCGCGAGCCCGTTATCGAGGGCAGCGCAAGCGTCAACGCAATCAACATGAATGCGGCGGCAGCACCGATCGTGATCTTCGCCAGCAGGCTTGCGGTTCCGCGTGGTCCGAATGCTGTGCTTGAAAGTGAGCTGGAAAATAAGGCACCCGCGTCAGCCTTACCCGGTTGCAGCAGGATTACAACGACCAAAACAACACACGATAAAACAAATAAGCCGTAAAGAATGTAAGTGAACAAAACCGAACTCCTAAATGTGTTTCGTACTTTGTGTTTAGTACCTGAAATATATCGACGAGTTTACTGCAACTAAAGAACGGGAGCGAAGCGACCGATCTACCTGACCAAGATTACCGCGTTAGTTGAAATCGGTCGCTTTGCTCCCGTTCTTTATCTAATGCTACTCCAAGGTCTGGAGGCCAAAGACACTCGGCGAAGAACGCGTACTAAGTACAAAGAACCAAGACCTAATCTTTATAGTTAACGATGCTAGCGAAGCTCTGCGCGTTTAAACTCGCGCCACCCACCAAAGCTCCATCAATGTCGGGTTGCGCCATCAAACCGCGAATGTTATCAGGCTTAACAGAACCGCCGTAGAGAATTCTCAACTGATTCGAAGCGTCTGCAGAATGCCTATCCGCGAAAACGCGCCGGATAAACGCGTGCATTTCCTGCGCTTGCTCCGGCGTCGCTGTACGTCCGGTACCAATGGCCCAAACCGGCTCGTAGGCGACGATGATACGGGCGAGATCTGAGGCTGTCAACCCGCTCAATCCGCCGCTTAATTGGCCTGCCACAACGTTTTGCGCGATTCCCTGCTCACGTTGCGCCAGACTTTCTCCGACGCACATGATGACTATTAAACCGGCCGATAGGCCTGCGAACGTTTTGCGGTTCACCATCGTGTCAGTCTCGGCATACAACTGCCGTCGCTCCGAATGACCAACGATAACGTATTTTGCGCCGGCATCACGCACCATGAACGCTGCCACTTCGCCAGTGTGAGCTCCTTCCTGAACTTCAGTAGAACAGTCCTGGGCGGAGACCTGGATGTTCGATCCCTCGAGCCGATCTGCGACTGTCTTAATCGCGGTGAAGACAGGCGCAACGACTACTTCGCAGTGATTCGCATTGGCGACCAACGGCTTCAGTGCAAGAACAGTCTCGACAGCCTGTCCGATCGTCTTATACATCTTCCAATTTCCGGCTATTACAGGTTTTCTCATTGTTTGCGATAAGTAGGAATGTTAAGGCTTTGGTCTTTGGCCTTTGGCGTTTGGTCTAATTGATTATTAACTCGCAATAGCTGGTAGTGTAAAGTCATGTTCAAGCTGCGGTAAATTGCAGGTCGGGAAGGGCGGTTTACCCCCGCGCAAGTCGCTCAATATTCAATTCTGAATAAACTATTCACGTAAGCGGCTGCTATTCAGTACCGTTCGCGGGTAGCGGATGGTCAACACTCATTGGAAAGGCGTGAGCCATTTGCTACCGCGAACGAATAGCGCACGTGAGCGGGGGTAAACCGCCCTTCCCGACCTGCAATTTATCGCAGCTTCACTCATCGTTTCGCAACGACTCGCTATCCAGAAGTGTCTGGACCCTCTAACACTGACCCACTGATTCCAAAGATCGGAAGAGCCTAAGACCGAAGATCAGGCTTCAGGATTCTTCAGTCAATGCAGCAACCCCAGGCAACTCTTCGCCTGCCAAAAACTCCAAGGTCGCCCCTCCACCTGTTGAGATGTGGGTAATGCGATCAGCAACTCCTGCTCGAGTGACCGCTGCAACCGAATCACCACCACCGACGATAACAGTCGCTCCACGATCCGCGGCTTCTGCAACGGCGCGTGCAATGCCAATTGTGCCCAGATCAAACGGCGGCTCTTCGAAAACTCCCATTGGTCCATTCCAGATGATTGTGCGTGCGTCCCCGAGCGCTGACGAAAAGTGAGCAACTGTCTCAACTCCGATGTCCATTCCAACCAACCCGATGTTGGTGAACTCGATCGGAATGGTCTTCGCAACAATCTGTTGCCCCTTTATCGGTTCATAGCTATCTACTACCTGATGATCCGTTGGCAGTAGAAAATCAATTCCCTTCTCTTCGGCTCGCTTTTTGATCTCCCGCGCAGTGTCGAGCATGTTGTCTTCGACCAGCGACTTGCCCACTGTAAAACCTTCTGCCTTCAAAAATGTATAAGCCATCGCTCCACCAATCAACAGCTTGTCGACACCGCGATCGATCAGAGCATTAATCACCGGAATCTTGTCGGACACTTTTGCGCCACCCAGTATTGCCACAAACGGATGCTCGGGCTTGTTGATAACACGGCCGAGATAATCGAGCTCCTTCTGCATTAACAAACCAGCTGCTGCTTTGGAAACGAATTTTGTGATGCCCACCGTCGACGCGTGAGCTCTATGGGCAGCGCCAAAGGCATCGTTGACGTATATGCCATCACAAAGCGCCGCGAGTTGCCGCGAAAATCCTTCATCGTTCTTTTCTTCTTCAGCGTGGTAGCGGAGATTCTCGAGCAGCAACACCTGTCCGTCTTGAAGAGACGTGGACGCCGACTCAGCGGGGTCGCCGACACAATCAGAAGCAAACTTGACGTCGCTCTTCAGTAGGCGTGAGAGGTGATCAGCAACAGGGCGGAGGCTGTACTTCTCGATCCGTTCACCCTTTGGCCTGCCGAGATGTGAAGCGAGTACGACCCGAGCTCGATGATCTATGGCGTACTGAATTGTCGGCAGAGACGCTCGAATGCGCGTATCGTCTTCCACCTTGCCATCTTTGATCGGCACGTTGAAGTCAACGCGAATGAATGTCCGCTTGCCAGAGAGATCTAAGTCTTTGATGGACAGCTTAGGCATTTAGTACTTTGTACTTTGCTCTTCGTACTTTTAATTGGTGCTTGGTGCGTTAAAGACATCGAGGCAATGGGCAACTAAAGAACGGGAGCGAAGCGACCGATTTGAAGTCAAGTTGAGCTTCGTCAGTTGAAGTCGGTCGCTTCGCTCCCGTTCTGTATCCAACGCAATCCCCACGTGCACCGAGATCAAGCTTGGCTTTTACAGTCCCTTTGCCGCAACGTACTTGATCAGGTCTCTTACGCGGCACGAATAGCCCCACTCATTGTCGTACCACGAAAGAACCTTCAACATGCGGCCACCGATAACTTTCGTATACTCGGCGTCGACGATCGACGAATTAGAATTCTTCCTGAAATCAATTGATACCAGCGGCTCTTCGCAGTACTCGAGAATACCGCGCAGCTCTTCATTCGCCGCGTCTTTAAAGGCTCGATTAACTTCCTCAGCAGTGGTCTCTTTTTCAACGTCGATGACCACATCGACCAGAGATACATTCGGTGTCGGAACGCGAACGGAGATCCCGTCAAACTTGCCCTTCAATTCAGGCATCACCAGGGCGACTGCTTTCGCCGCGCCAGTTGAGGTTGGAATCATTGAAAGGGCCGCAGCCCGCGCGCGTCGCAGATCCTTGTGCGGTAAATCCAATAGCTGCTGATCATTGGTGTAGGAGTGGATTGTCGTCATCTGCGCCGAACGAATCCCGAACTTTTGATGCACGACTTTAGCGAGAGGAGCCAGGCAATTCGTCGTACATGATGCGTTTGAAATTACGTGGTGCGCCGCCGGATCGTATTTCTCTTCGTTTACGCCGAGTACGATGGTGATGTCTTCATTCTTCGCCGGTGCAGAAATAATGACTTTCTTCACCGGGACACGTAGATGTTTCCTGGCGTCTTCGGCCTTGGTAAAGAGTCCTGTGGATTCGACAACGATCTCAGCTCCTACTGATGCCCAATCGATCGCCGCCGGATCGCGCTGCGAGAAGACACGGAACTCTTCGCCTTCAACCTTAATTCCATTCTCCGTTGACGTAATCTCATGATCGAGGTTGCCAAGCACGGAATCGTATTTCAAAAGATGAGCAAGCGTGCGGGTGTCAGTTAGATCGTTGACAGCGACAAAATCGATGTCAGGGTCTCCTATCGACGTACGAAAGATATTGCGGCCGATGCGTCCGAATCCATTGATGCCAACCTTAACTGCCATTTCCATCCCCTCCTAAAAACTATCCACAGATTACACAGATTACGCAGATTCCAATTAGACAGTGGAAGCCAATGTGTTAATAGCGCGACAAAGAGTCGCGTTTACCAGTTTGTCTCTTAATCTGTGTAATCGGTGTAATCTGTGGATACTCTTAACGTCCCAATATCGAAAACCCAAGTCCCAATTTCGATAACTTCAACAGCAGGCCGAGAAGACACGTACAGTTAGTCGAATGGGTGCAAATGATGCGTGTTGGAAGAAAAGCAAGATTATGCGGCGTACTAAAGCCTGTCAAGCCAGCATAATACGGAACTTTTTGAAACTGCTTTTATAAACCCAACGTAGTAAAGTCTTGATGCCGCGGACCTTGGTTTGCCACAATCTCAAGTTTTCAATCTACTGAGTCCGCTGAATTCACCCGTTAAGGAGCGTTTTTGCTGATGTTAAGACCTAAGTCTTTCAGACTGATTTTCGCCCTGATATTCATGAGCTCGTTGTTCATGATGAGTACAGGGCTGGCTGCGCAAACACCTACTCAAACACCGCGACCGACGCCGACACCAAGGGACGCCACCAAGCCGCCCGGTCAGGAGCAAAATCCATCGATACCACCAGGCACTCAACCTGCGACGACTAATCCGCAGACTCCGCCAGGTACGCAGCAAACTTCCCCTGTCACACCACCGGCGACCAATCCTGCAGTCATTCCCTCGGCGACTCCGTCGTTGACTCCTACTCCTCTACCTGGGGAAACCCCGCAGGAACCGCGAGAACCAACTATTCCAGTGTTCCAGGCTCAACCAATGCCGCCGCTACCAGACATGACGCGGCTTGGTGTGTCGAACTCGACGCTCAGTTTGTCTCTTAACGATGCGATCAAGAAAGCGCTTGAGAACAACAACGACATCGAGGTCGCGCGCGATGATGTGCGGTTCGCGGAGACGCAACTCCGGGCGTTAGAAGGTATTTTCGATCCGTTTTTCAGTATCACTCCGACAATCGATAAGCGAGTCATTCCTGTACAAAATATCTTCGCGGGTGGAGGTACGGCAGGTCAGCTTTCCAACACTACGTTCACTCTGAGTCCGGCGGTCACAAGACAATTTGGTCGGGGCGGCGGGAATTATCAGCTGCAGTTCAGTAATTCCCGCACAAAGACAACGGCTACCAACAGTACGCTCAATCCGTACTACTCTTCTAATTTGAGTTTGGCTTTCACTCAGCCACTCTGGCGAAACCGGTCAATCGATAACAATCGGCGTCAGATCCGGATTCAACGCAAGCGACTTGAACAATCGGACGCAGATTTCCGACTGCGAACAATCGATACAATTACTCGGGTACAGCAGGCCTATTGGGAACTGGTGTTCGCTCTTCGAGATCAGCAAAACCAAGTCGAGAACCTGAATCTCACTCGAGAGAATTTGCGAAATGTGGATGCTCAGATTGCAGCCGGAGCAAAGGCTCCATTGGAGCGAGCTGAAGTCCAAACAGAACTCGCGAGCCGTGAAACGGCGCTGCTAACCGCAGTGCAGAATGTCTCGGTTGCCGAAAACAATCTAAAGCAACTGATCTTCAAAGAGCGATCTGCTCCAGAGTGGTCGTCCCAGGTATTGCCATCCGACAGCCCGTCGTTCAGTGACACTTCTCCAGTGAATCTTGACGATGCGTTGAAGGAAGCACAAGAAAACCGACCGGAGTTGCGACGACTGCGTCTTCAGGCAGACATCAACAGGATCGACCTTCAATACTTTAAGAACCAAACGAAGCCTCAGATGGATCTTGAAGCTACCGTAGCAAGTACGGGATTAGCGGGAAGTGCCGCCGCATCAATTCCTGCGGGGACTCCGATCCCCTTGATTGCAGGTGACCCAAACACCGTGGCGAACGCTTTCTTGTTGAGTCAGGTTCAGGATATTCAGCGAAGAGCAGGGTTTCCGGTCGCTACGTCGCCGATAGTGCTAACACCTGGTCTCGCGCCTTCGGATTTAGTGGGAGGTTATGGCAAGACTCTCAGTAACCTGTTCAACTTCAATACCTACAACGTCACGGTGGGTGTGGCGATATCGATCCCATTTAAGAACAAGACAGCGGAAGCGAATCTTGCAGGTGCGAGGATTCAAGGCGAGCAACTGCTTGCCTCGATGCGTTCGACTCAGCAGGCCGTGGAAGTCGACGTTCGCAACGCAGCCCAAGCGGTTGAGTCTTCACGGCGCCGAGTTCTTTCGGCACGTCAAGCCAGAATCAACGCCGAACTGCAACTTGAAGGCGAACAACGACTCTACCAGGTAGGACGTTCAACCACGTTCCTGCTCTTCCAACGTCAGAATGCGCTGACGAATTCTCGTGCTTCAGAGCTGCGCGCACAGACGGATTACAACAAGGCGATTGCCGACCTACAAAGGGCCACAGCAACGACCCTCAGGGCGAACAACGTCATTGTGGAGACTCCGACCAAGCCGTAGTTTTATCGGTTTGCAGGCGAACCTGGTTTGCCGTTTTGGATTTGCGATTGCTAAGGTAGCTAAGTTTACCAAGGCAATCGCAATTTCATTTTGTGCTACCACAAGTGAATGAAGGTAACTGCCACCATCATTACATTGAACGAGGAATCCAATATTCAGGCCGCGTGTCAATCCGTAGCGTGGGCTGATGAGATAGTGGTAGTCGATTCTGAGTCTACTGATCGAACGCGGGAAATTGCCGCCTCGAACGGCGCGAAGGTCATAACACACACTTGGCCCGGCTTCGGATTACAAAAGCAGTTTGCTGTGGATCAAGCGAGCCACGAGTGGATCTTCAGCCTGGATGCTGACGAACGGGTGTCGGACGAGCTTAAGAACTCCATCGCGACTCTTCGATCGAAGCCAGTGGCGGAACTGGCTGACGGTTATTTAATCGCGCGTCGAAGCTTTTATCAGGGCCGTTGGATACGTGGCGGCGGGTGGTACCCCGATCGTCAGTTGCGCTTGTTCCGGAAGATTCAAGGCTCCTGGAAAACTCGGCAAATCCACGAATCGGTTCAGATGAAAGAGGGATCGCGCATTGAGACACTGGAAGGTGATCTACTGCACTACTCGGTGAAGGATGCTGCTGATCATCATCGAATGATTGGCGAACGGTATGCGCCGCTCGCGGCTCGCCAGATGTTTGACGAAGGAAAACGAACATCATCGATCAGAGTCGCTGCGGCTGGGCCGGCCGCTTTCATTCGAAGCCTGGTATTGAAAGGTGGCTTTCGTGATGGATTCGCGGGTTTCACGATTGCTCGCTTCGCAGCGCATCATGCGTTCCTGAAACACCTAATGCTTTGGGAGCTACAAAAGAAAAGAGTATCCACCGATTACATAGACAGGAGCAGGGGCAGCAGGCAGGAGCACGAAGAGTAACACCAATCCTGCTCCTGCTTCCTGCCCTGCTCCTTTTTTTGTGTAATCTGTGGACGCTCTTAATGCGTTACAATGCCTCCGCATGTTTGCGTCTCCTCTACTGGGCCCAGTGGTATTGGATGGAATACCCCCCGCCTTAATCTTAATCATCAGCGGCGTCTTCGGAGCGATCATTGGAAGTTTTCTAAACGTCGTCATCCATCGCGTTCCACGCGAAGAGTCGATCGTTTTTCCGAATTCACGCTGCCCGTCATGCGGGGCGGCGATTGCCTTTTACGACAACATTCCGATTCTGAGTTACGCAATGCTTGGAGGAAGGTGCCGCGGTTGCAGTTCGCCGATCTCGATTCGCTATCCTGCCGTAGAGTTGTTGACCGCGCTGCTTTTTGTCACCCTAACCTGGCGCGACGGCATCAGTCCCGCACTGCCGTTTGACTTAGTCTTTGCGACATCGATCGTCGCGCTCGTCTTCATTGACGCCGAGCACATGATCCTTCCGAATGCAATTACCTACCCCGGCATCGTGTTCGCTGTTGTTGCTCGTTTCACTGTTCCGTTCGTTACGGGACGCCCATCCTTCGATGATGTTCCATCTTTGATGCAGGGAACACTTGTCACAACGCCGATCTGGGTTGTGTCACTGGTGGGCGCATTGATCGGGGCACTGATCGGTGGCGGTTCGTTATGGCTGATGGGCTGGACGTGGGAGAAGTTAAGAGGCATTGAGGCGATGGGCCTTGGCGACGTGAAGATGATGTTCATGGTCGGAGCTTATCTGGGTTGGCGGCTCACGATTCTTACAATCTTCATTGGCGTGCTCTCCGGGTCACTAATTGGCATTCTTCTCATGATGAAGCAGAGAGATAGGAACATGCAGATGTTGCTGCCCTTTGGCGTGTTTCTTGGCTTAGGTTCTATCGCAGCATTGTTGTTTGGCGCCGAGATCGTTGGATGGTACACGGGACAGTTCCGATGAGTTTTGATTGCCGATTCTATGGCAAAGCGCAAAGAGCCAAGAGCTTTACCCAGGACACTGGCCGCTTGTCCTTAGCTCTTACTCTTAGCTCTTAGCACTTTTCACTTAGCACTTTGCACCTAGCACTTTGCTCTTAGCACGCCATGTCTTATCGCAATCGCTTTCAATTCGGTCTGACACTACTGACAGGGCTCTTTTTCCTGGCCGCGCTTTTTGCGATCCTGCTCTACTTTGTCACGCCTGAAACTCCGCTCGCACGTGGACCACTTCTGCTCGCCTCATTCATTGCGATTCTTATTGGCAGCCTGTTGTGCATTCTTTTCCTGATGCGATGGCTCCTGCGCCCATATCACCAGTTGGTGGGCGAAGCAGAACGAGCGTCCGTTCAGGCTCAGATGCGTAAGTCGCAGGACGAAGCTGAATTCGTGTTGGAAACTTTTCAGTCTGTCGTTGGACAACTGCAGGAGCAACGAAAGGAGTTAGAAAAACTCAGTTTGCAAGCTCGCGAGCGGGCAAGCTCCGCAGAGAAGTTCAGCGAAAGAATCGTAGCGAGTTTACCGTCGGGTCTGATTGCCTTCGACGCGAATGGCCGCTCAATGGCTATAAACATTCCTGGCCAGACGTTGCTTGAAATTGACGGACAAGCCTTGGGCCAGTCGTACGAAAGCCTTCTGGGAAACTACAAGGGGCTTTCCGAGATGGTCGAAGCTTGTTTGCAGAGTGGCACTCTCTATCGACGCGCGGAGATCGATGCGATCAGTGCAGATGGCCATACCCGTCGACTTGGCGCCACCATCGCACCCATTGAACTCCAGACCGAACAAGGTCCACGAGGTGCTTTGTGTTTGCTTACTGACATTACTGAGGTAACCGAACTTCGCGAGCAGGTTGCGCTGAAAAATAATCTGGAGAGCCTTGGCGAGATGTCAGCAGGACTCGCGCACGAATTCAAGAATGCTGTTGCTGCACTGCATGGATACGCACAACTGCTGCAAAACCTCGAGCTGAACGATAAGGCTCGGGGTGCGGCGGAATCGTTGTTGAATGAAGTGCGGAATCTTTCGGAGATGGTAACGGCGTTTCTAAATTTCGCGCGCCCCCAACCGCTGCAACTGGAAGACGTATCCATTCCGGATTTGGTTGCTGAGTGTGCAGCCGAATTGCAGCCACTGTTTGAGGACTTGAAGGTGAAGTTGATCGTAGAGAGCGAGACTAAGCCGCTGGTGATTGGAGCTGATGAAAGAATGTTGCGGCAAACGATTCTAAACGTGATGCGAAACGCCGCGGAGGCAATTCCAGACGACAGCAGCACCGATCGCCTGGTGACCGTCACGTCAAAGCGCGAGACCGATGCTGCCGGCAAGAAGCACGCAGTGATTGAAGTGAAAGACTCCGGTCCTGGAATACCAAAAGCGCAACTCCAAAAAATATTCATTCCTTTCTTTACGACAAAAGCGAAAGGTCACGGTGTTGGCCTCGCTCTTTCACACCGCGTGGTTACGCAACACGGCGGCAGCCTAACAGCCGTGAACTCCAACGATGGCGGGGCAGTATTTACCGTCAGACTACCGGAAGGTGCGGTAGCGTCCTGATCTGTCGGGGACTCCGTGGCCATCTCCAATCCCGTTAGCGACGGGCGGCCACGGAGGCGCCTCTACGATTAGGATTAGAGACCCTGAATAGTTAGTACAGTAATCTCAGGTGGGACACGAAAGCGCACCGGTAAGATGCTTGTTCCCACGCCTGTCGTAACGAACATCGTTTTTCCATCCTCCCGAATTATTCCCGCCGCGTATCTCTGACCATACTGCGATGGCACAATAAGGCGGCCGAAGAACGGAAGATTGACTTGGCCACCGTGTGTATGGGCGGCAAGCGTCAACTGCACACGGTTAGGTATTTGATGAGCAAAGATGTCGGGATTATGCGTGAGTAAGATAATTGAAGCTCCTGGCGGTACTTGTCCTAGAGTACCGGCAACGTCGTGCCGCCCAGTCCACGAATCAGCCAAACCGACGAGCCAGATCGAATGCTCGCCGGGTCGTAGTTCTCTGACTTGATTGTCAAGCACCGGAATACCAGATGATTCAAATGCATGGGTAACGCGCTCGCCGTTGTACCAGTTGTCGTGATTCCCGAGAACAGCAAAAACTCCCAATGGAGCGTGCAGGTCTTTAAGGATGGCAGCAATAATCTCGGGCTCTATCGGGTGTTCAAAGAAACCATCCCGTATCATGTAGTCCCCAAGCAAGACTATGAGGTCCGGTTGTTGGTTATTGGTAAGTTCCACAAGCTGTTTTAGCTTTGCGGTGTTGATGAAGGGTGAGCCGGCATGGATATCACCGATTGCGGCAATGCGAAGAGGCGGCGAATTGGCGGACGATGAAGCTAAGTCTATCCTTTCGCGGTGAATGACGAGGCGATTTGGCTCAATCAGAAAGGCCCACGCGACAAGGCTAAGAAGGAATAGGACGACTACGAGAATGATCTTGGGAAGTATGCGTCGTTTTCGCAATCAGAAGGATCCTGGAGGAAATAATTCAACGTGTTACTGGGAGCGCGTCCTCGTCCGCAAATGAGCGAAGCGAACAGCCGCTGCGCGCCTGCGGCGCGTTTGCGAACGAGGACGTCTGATGCGCTCCCAGCAAACGGCGCCACTTAATTCCGACGAACTAACTAAAGTGCAGCTTCAAAACCCTTCGGAAAATACTCGTGCCACCGCTTGTCCACTAATTGCGCCACATTCTCGCGCACAATAAGTTCTTTCGGAAATCCCGGTTTTGTGCGCGCGTCGATCACGATTGGCATCCGGTACATTAGGTGGTGACGCTGCACCGTTGTTCCCGCAGCATAGATATCTGAGGCTGGTTCAAAACGTGTCCAGGTCGCCCACAGAAAATCTGGTGTTGAGCCGGCAACGTCAGCGTTGTCGTGCAACACGATTAATGGCCACTGCGCGAATGCAGTATCACTCGCTACACGACTGGCCAGCGATTCCTCATCCGCGTATCGCCCACCCTCTAATACGAGACAACCAGGACAGAACACTTTGGCTCGCACGAGTCTCTGTGGTAGCGATCCATTAAACTCGGCCGGTAGTGATCGAATCGGATCTCCCAAACCCAACATTATTGCTTTGCTACCTTCATTCACCTTGCCACTGGTGTAATCGAGAGTGTCCATCGACGTATTGGAGATTACGAACAGATCCGTTTCGGGTCTGAATCTTTGCAGTACGTGTTCGAGCAAACGTGGGAAGTCTTTCAAGTCTTGTGGAGTGTCAGTCAGGATCAGAAACTTGGTCAGCGACAGCTGCCCTTCTCCGAGAATCCGGAAGCCCGAAACCAATGCTTCGCGCGCATAACGCTCACGAACGACAGCGGCGCATAGCGAGTGGAAGCCAGTTTCGCCGTAGGTCCAGAGATCTTTCACGGAAGGCATGACCAATGGAAACAAAGGCGACAGCAAACTCTGCAGGTAATCACCGATGAAGAAATCTTCCTGGCGCGGTTTTCCAACGACCGTCGCTGGATAGATGGCGTCTCTGCGATGGCACACCGCATCGGCGTGAAATACAGGATAGTCGTGCTTTAGTGAATAATAACCGTAATGATCGCCGAACGGACCTTCGGGCCGTCTCTCGTGCGGAACAGCATGGCCCACCAGCGCGAACTCTGCTTCAGCTACAAGGCGATGTTCTCCTACCGGATTCCTGGCCAACTTCAACCGTTGACGTTGTAGCAAAGACGCAAGCACAAGTTCGGGAACGTCTTCGGGCAACGGCGCGACAGCCGCGAGCATTAGTGCCGGCGGCCCACCGAGAAACACTGTGACTGGCAGGTTTTTGTTTAGCCGCTCTGCTTCGTGATAATGAAACCCGCCACCTTTCTGAATCTGCCAATGAAGGCCGGCCGTTTGAGAGTTATAAAGCTGCATCCGGTAGACACCAAGGTTGTGCTTACCGGTAACTGGATTTTCGGTATAGACAAGCGGCAGAGTTATGAATGGTCCGCCATCTTCTTGCCAGGTTGTCAGCACTGGAAGCTCATTAAGTCGCGCTGGACGATCGACAATCTGCGTCACCGGTGATCGAGTCGTCCTTCTCGTTCCCAGGCGAAGCAGGTCAAGCGTGGTGGACTTATGCTTCCAAAGCTCAGCCGGCTTTGGTGGCAACAGTGATTCCGCGATGCCAGCCAATTCACGTACGAGCGCTTCTGGTTTGGGTCCGAATGCAAGTTGAATTCGACGCTCAGTGCCGAACAGATTGGTAACTACAGGAAAGCAGCTTCCCTTGACATTTTTGAAGAGCAACGCCGGGCCACCTTCAGCAATAACTCGCCGGTGGATCTCTGCTGCCTCGAGATACGGATCGACCTCGGTTCTAATGGTGACGATTTCGTTTTCGCGTGTGAGTAAGTCGAGAAATGAACGAAGGGATGGATGCATCTACGAGGCAGAGGCGTGTGATTTGTCCTTAGAGCTTTGTGCTTACAGCTTTGACACTAGATTGCATGAGTTATCACGTCGCGTTAGCGGGTGAATGCGGATTCATAAATTCAAGGTACGGAAAATTGCAGGTTGGGAAGGGCGGCTTGCCCCCGCCTCAACATCAATTTCACTCAGGCTTGAAGGTATGGCACGTTGAGGCGGGGGCAAGCCACCCTTCCCAACCTGCAATTTTGCACCTGTGAATTATGGCTTCGCGGCAGTCCTCGGTCTGGTGCTAACCTGGCCTGTCCCGGTTTCTCCAAGGCGCTTCGTAATCTCATCCGTTGCAGTCTCAGCTGCCTCCGCAACGTACGGCTGCAGAGAATCAAGATATGGCTTGATCACTTCCACAGTCTCTGCGTTACCGGTTTGACCGAGCGCCTTCAGTAATCCGGCATTCACTCGCGGTGGATTGTTCTGTTTCTTCAAAAATGGATAAAGCAATTCGGGACTATCTAGCTGACTCAAGTAACCAACCGCCTGCTGTTGACGTCCGGAATCCAAATCCTGAACGATTCGAAACAGAGCTTCATTTTTCCCCATGCGATAAAGAGCCCATTCCATTGCCAGCCGAACTTCCTTGTTCTTTTCCTGAAGGTAATAACCCTCTACGAGTTTCTTCTGATCGTCTGCGGCGAGGCGCGCAAGCGCTTCGGCACTTCGCTGGCGCACATGCGGATCGGTGCTGCCGAGTTGTTTGGCGATCTCGCTTGCGTTTGCGCGCGCATCGATACCGTCAATAGGTGATTGACTCTGTGCGCGTCCGACCATCGCGAGCGCAACAAGCAACAGAGCGAGTGACAGGACCCTTTCGCTCAAGCGCGATGATGTTTGAAAGCCCATGTGAAGCCTCCGTCCGTTATCCTTGCTTCTTTTTACGTAGGAGAGCCGTATTCAAATCAAGTTCTGTGATTGGAATTACCTCGACGTTTGGAAACTGCTTCTGTAACGCCGGCAAGAACGCCTTCGCATTCCCCACAATGATAATGTTACTTGTCTTTGCATCCAACTTCGTGCCGGCGAACTTCTGCACATCACCAGTCGTGATTGCCTGGACATTTGCAATGTAACTATTGAGTTCATCGAGACTCAGGCCATACAACGCCAGTGTAGCAATCTGAGTAACCAGACCATTCACAGTTTCCAGATTTCTTGAGAAGTTTCCGATTAGCACCGCCTTGCGCGGCGTCAGTTCGGCGTCACCAGGAGGTGCCGTCGCGAGTCTGCTAATTTCACCCATCAGCAATTCTGCGACTTGCGCGCCTGACTCATTCTTGGTTTGCGCCGTAGCAATAAAAGGTCCGACATCTCGACGTGTTTCGAGCGTACTTGCCGCACCATAACTCAGTCCTCGTTTAATTCGAATCTCCTGATTCAACCGGCCCGAATATCCACTCAGAACAGAGTTAGTGACTATTCCACGAAAGTAATCCGTGTCCTTTCTGCCTATACCGACCCGCGCCAGGTAAACCGCCGCTTGACCTGCGTCCG
>DATBSH010000037.1:0-12279 GCA_036559885.1 Pyrinomonadaceae bacterium | reverse complement strand
GCCGATCCTCAAAGACTTCTGGAGCAACTGCCGAGCGACAATCCCGGATCTTCCGTCCCTTCTTCGCAGAGCACGAGCCCGGAAGAGGAAGAGCTGAAGCAGTTTGTCGGGGTTGTTCTGGCCGAAACAGAAGATGTTTGGACTGCTCTGTTTCGCCAGCTGAACAGGGAGTACCGCAAACCGAAACTTGTTCTTTTTCGTGATAGCGTCAATTCCGCATGTGGTCAGGCGGGCGCAGCCGTTGGGCCTTTCTACTGTCCTGCAGACGAGAAGCTTTACATCGACCTTTCATTCTTTCGTGAACTAAGAAGTCGCTTCCGGGCACCTGGCGATTTTGCGATCGCGTACGTTGTTGCGCATGAAGTCGGTCATCACGTGCAGAATTTGCTCGGCACGATGGATCGCGTCAGTAACCTCCAAAGACAAACGAGTGAGGAAGGGGCAAATGCTCTGTCTGTAAGATTGGAGTTGCAGGCCGACTTCTACGCTGGTGCGTGGGCACATTACGCGCAACAGCGCGGTATTGTAGAACCAGGGGACGTCGAAGAAGCGTTGAATGCCGCAAGCGCTGTCGGCGACGATCGACTTCAACGGGAGAGTCAGGGATACGTTGTGCCTGACTCATTCACGCATGGAACATCCCAACAACGTGCCGCCTGGTTCAAACGCGGGCTTAAAGCTGGTGATTTGACGCAAGGGGATACGTTTGCGGCGAGGTAGCCGTGGCACGCATCGTATAAGAACTATCCACAGATTACGCAAATTACACAGATTATGAGCCAGCCGGTTATGATGAGTTGTTAAGCTACTCAACATTCCCGTGTAGCTTTAATCTGTGTAATCTGCGTAATCTGTGGATAGTCTTTAAACAGGAGAACAATATGGCTCCAAGCCTATTTCGAATAATTCTTCAAGTCTCTAATCTCGATAAAGCTGAAGAGTTCTATGGAAAGCTGCTTGGTGACCGCGGAAGAAGAATACCGCGCGCATCGAGACATTATATTGACTGTGGACCGGTGATTCTCGCGCTCGTGGATCCGACAATCGATGAGGAGTCTGCGAAGCCGCTCCCTGAATACATTTACTTTGCTGTTAATGATCTCGAAAGCATTCATGCTCGAGCAAAGGAGTTGAACTGTCTTTCTACCGAAGATGTACACGGAGATAGTGCCGGCAACATTGTTGTTCGACCGTGGGGCGAAAGATCGTTCTATGTGAAAGATCCGTGGGGAAACCCGCTTTGCTTCGTCGATGAAAAGACGTTGTTCACAGGCAAGTGAAGCAGATCCACAGATTTCCACGGATTACACAGATTACAATCAGAAGCGGGAGCAACAAGCAGGAGCACCACATGTTTTTCCTGTTCCTGCCTTTTGCTCCTGTTTTTCTAATCCGTGTAATCTGTGTAATCTGTGGATCTGCTTTCGACAATAATATGAATCACGAAGAAGTTGGCCGCTACTGGAATGAGAGTGCCGAAGCGTGGACACGGCTCGCGCGTCGTGGATACGACGTGTATCGCGACCACCTGAACACGCCGGCGTTTTTCGCGATGCTGCCTGGTGTCGACGGTCTAAAGGTACTCGACATAGGCTGCGGCGAGGGGCACAACACGCGTCTGTTAGCAAAACAAGGAGCATCAGTTAGCGCGATCGATATTTCTGAAGTGTTTCTGAGCTACGCTATTGAGAGTGAGCGCCAAGAGCCATTGGGAATCGACTATAGATTGGCCAGTGCGGTAGAGCTTCCCTTCGCCAGCGTGAGCTTTGATGCGGCCACTGCTTTTATGAGTCTCATGGACGTTCCAGAAACTGATCGTGTTCTGACCGAGGCGTTTCGAGTACTAAAGCCCGGCGGCTTCTTGCAGTTTTCGATAGTGCACCCATGTTTTGACACGCCACACCGTCGCAACCTTCGCGATGCGCATGGAAAAACATATGCGATCGAAGTCGGCGACTATTTTCGTGAATTGAATGGACAGATCGATGAATGGCTCTTTAAAGCAGCGCCGGCAGAAGAGAAGCGTGGATTGAGGAAATTCAGAATCCCGCGGTTCACACGGCCGTTGAGTCAATGGCTTAATCTTATCGTGAAAACCGGATTTCACTTAGAGCAGGTTGAGGAACCGAGTCCCAGTGATGAGACAGTTGCAGAACATCCCGAGCTGCAAGATGCGCAGGTGGTTTCTTATTTTCTTCACCTACGAGTGCGTAAGCCGGCCGGAAATGCATGAGTCAACAACCGACATACGAAGCCGCGCGAATAGTCGCTCCGATCGCAGAAGAGCTTTTGTCTGAGCGGAACGCCGACGCTCGTGCGCGCGGTGAGACTAACTTGGCCCCTGTACCAGAAGCGGCCGCGATTCAAGCGATTGTCGACGCCACGTTTTGGTCCAGCTTCCGACGAGAGGAAGGACACTTCCCAAAAATCTCCGTTGCCTTCGTACCGCCCGAACAGGTCTCGCAGCCTCTTTTCTTTGAGACAAGATTCAATCTGTTGACATCTGTGTTGACAAAACTCGCACCGGCTGTCGAACGACCTGGAGTACATCTCGGTGTATGGTCCTACGATGGCCAGTTGCAGATCTGGGGAGCACTGCGATCCTTACCGAGCCTGTGCTTCGTGCTCGAAGTCGTCGAGCCCGGTTTGCTCGTTATCAAGCATCGACGCATTGACGGTTTTGGAAAGTTTGCTAACGTTGCCGTTCTCAAAGGCGAGCAGATCAAGATAGTTGATGAGAACGGCACGAGTCTGCCTGATTGTCCTGCATTGCTTAAATCGCTACTAGCTTTCACTGCCTCAGATATCGAAGATCCATCCGTAAACGTCTTGATTCAACTCTCTGCATCAATGCGAGCTCATGGTCACGGCGGTTCGTTATTGGTAGTGCCCACAGGAACTGACACCTGGAAGCGATCGATTGTTCATCCGCTGCAGTACTCCGTAAGACCAGGCTACTCAGCACTCGCTGATTTGCTCCGTCAGAACAACCAGGACCTCGATGAAAATCGTTGGGTTAATGCTGTGCGTAAGGCAGTTGATACAGTTGCGGGGTTAACGGCGGTCGACGGCGCGACCATCGTGAATGAAAACTACGAAGTGCTCGGCTTTGGAGCAAAGATCCGTCGCGCGGAAGGCAGTGCACCAGTTGAGAAAATGGTGTCGACAGAGCCTATCGTTGGCAATGAAGCGATTGTTATTCATCCGGTGCAGAACGGTGGGACACGCCATTTATCGGCGGCGCAGTTTGTTTACGATCAACGAGACGCACTGGCGCTGGTTGCTTCACAAGATGGCCGGTTTACTATCTTCGCCTGGTCACCGTGTGAGGAGATGGTCCACGCTCATCGAGTCGATGCGCTGTTGCTGTAAGCCTCAGCCCGCCGACCGCCTGGTGACAATCATCCGCATTCCGTGTTTTGGTCGCAGGGTGATCGCTGGTCTGAGCGCCACCGGATGATCTGGCACAAGCCGCAGGCGCCACTGCTGCGCCAGGGCTGCAAGGACTAAAACTCCCTCCATCCACGCAAAACCCTCCCCGATACAGCGCCGTGGTCCGCCGCCGAATGGGAAGTAGGAAAACTGAGGCCTTGATTCGCGAGCTTCCGGAGTCCACCTGTCAGGCTCGAAACGTTGAGGCTCCGTAAAGAAGCGCCGATCGCGATGCATGACGAACTGGCTCATTAGAACCAGCGATTTCCTGGGCACTATGTAGCCGCCAATTTCAACATCATCCAGCGCCAAACGTCCGATCGCCCATGCGGGAGGAAAAAGTCTCATCGACTCTGTCAAAACCATCTCTGTGTATCTCAGCCCTGTAACATCTTCAAAAGACGGCAAACGGCCACTCAGGACCTCATCGACCTCAGCGTGCAACTTCCCTTCCGCTTCAGGATTTTGTGAAAGCAAGTACCAAGTCCAGGTAAGCGCGTTGGCGGTGGTTTCATGACCAGCAAGAAAGATGGTCATTACTTCATCCCGCAACTGCGCGTCGTTCATTTGGCCGCCATCGCCTTCAATGTCTTGCGCCAGAAGTAACATCGAGAGCAGATCACCGCAGTCGATGCCGGACCGTCGCCGTTCGTCGATCAACCTGTAGATAATCGAATCTAGTCGACGCTTCGCATTGTCAAAACGTCGCAGCTGTGGCAATGGAAGTTTTTCGATCAGTTCGTAGAACGGTAGAGTGATGGTATTAAAGAGATCAATTATTGCGGTCATCGCTTCACCGACGTCCTTCGCATCTGAAACGACATTTGCATCAAAGAGCGTCTTGCCAACAATGCCCAAGGTGAGGCGCATCATCTCTTCCGAAATGTCCAACGTTTGACCCTCACACCAGGACCGACTGGTCCGGGCCGCGTATTCGGACATGATTTCGGCATAGGACGCGATTCGGGCGCGATGAAATGCGGGCTGCGCGAGACGGCGTTGGCGCCGATGAAATTCACCTTCACTAGTAAGTAAACCTTCGCCCAAGAGTCGCTTGGCGCGTTGAAGCGCAAGTCCTTTCATGAAGTTCTGATGATTCGTGACCAGAACTTTCTTGATGTAATCCGGATGATTTATGAAAAAAGCGCGCTGTGGTCCTAAACGGAAATAGGAGACGTCGCCAAATTGTTCGGCCAGAGTTTGAAGGAATGGCAGTGGTCCGCGGCGGTATTCAAACAGACCAGATAGCGGGAAAACGTGTCGTGGTCCCGGTGGATAACCACGGCTTGCTTGCTCCTTCATTGCCATTGGTACGAGGGTTTGCAGTAGGTAAAAGTTGACACTCCACACGGCTAAAGAGAGTGTGTGAAAAACTCAACTTCTCATTCTCCCCAAGCTTTGGCTTGGGGTTAGTAGTGGGCTCAAATGTTGAGGAACCGTTTCAACGGTTTGCCCTCTTGCACGCGAACGGGCTGATTTTCGAGTTGATCTGGTAAACCGTTAAAACGGTTGCTGCAATTCAGTCGCGCCCTAAGACCCCAAGCTAAAGCTTGGGGAGAATGAGAAGTTGAGTTTTCACACACTCTCTAAAGCCGGTGGTGTCCTTCTTCTTGCACTAGGGCGTAAATGTCCTTCTGAACACAATCCCCGAAAAATTCAAACGCATCGCCCGGCCATCGACGACCGATTCAAACGTCAGGTAGTCAGGAAGTTCTGGATCACCGAAGTGGAATTTGCCGTCGGGTCGCGCCACCAGACGCTGAACTCCGTTCTGGTAAAGTTGCCCCTTGCGTAACACGATCCGCACGCCGCCATACCATGGACTGTCGTTGGTGTAATGGCCCACGTAGGATTCCCATTCTTTCGGTACACTGAACGTTTTTGGCCCTGTGTAACCTGCTCCCATGTACCAGTTTGCGCCGTGGTAGGCTTCGGTCACTTTCTGGTTCTCACGCACGAAACCCAAGGGGAACAATTCGAATTCGGGGTGCTTGACCAAAAACAGATCGCCACCTGAACGCTCCAGCAAGATTCGCTCACCGCGGTGGATCAAGAAAAGCTTCGTGCCATCCGCAACAATCTCCAGTTTGTTTCCATCCACAGTTGTGTACATCCCCGCATAATCTGCGGCGTTCTTTACTTCACTGGCAGACGGTTGTGGTGTCGGCGCGTCCGGCAGCGGCTTACCAGCAAGGGATGCATTGAGCAAATCCACGGCATATCTTGTTACCGCGACGGGCCGATAGCCGCCGCGAAGACTAGCGTTGACTGACGCAAAACCGCCGACCCCCGCTGTCAAATCGACATCGATTGATGAGCTGAATGCGACCATACCACCGGTGTGACGGAGCCGCGTGTGTCCATTAATGTCGCTCGTCCAGAGTCCGTAGCCATATGAAGCATCTTCACCTCGAAACGGAGCCTTCACGTGCGGTTTTACGAATAAGCTAAAAGTATCTTCGGTAATAATTCGCCCGTTGGGCAGTCCGCCGCGATTGAGCAGCATGCGAATGTATTTGGCCATGTCCCCTGGGGTCGAAGCGATGCTGCCCGCCGCCATATCCATTTCGATCCAGGTTGACTCGGTTAGAGCTCCTCTCTGGGGAAACGGCCGGTCTGATTTGAATGGAACGTATCCGACAGCCGTTCGAGCGCGGGTATCATTTGAGATAATAGGAAAACTCGCCTCCATGCCGAGCGGTTTCAGTAAACGTGTCTTCACGGTGTCTGCAAACGGTCGTTTCTCCACTGCTTCCACGATGAAGCCGAGAATATTGTAACCGGTGTTGGAATAAAGAAACCGATTTCCCGGAGCATAGGTGGTCCATAACTCGGCCAGTAGCGCATCCAGCAACAATGGTGCACCGGGCAGTCCTGACGTATGGCTGAGCAGATGGTGGGTGGATATGGAATCAAATTTTGAATTGATCTTGAGCCACGGTAAGTATTCAACGATCGGCTTACTAAGATCTAGTTTTCCCTCGTCGCGCTGTTGAAGCAGAGTCAACGCGACGAACGATTTCGATATTGAGCCTATCTGGAACACGGTGTCGGGTGTCACGCGCGAGTTAGTCTTTGTATCTGCGAAGCCGTAAGTCGAGATGCGCAACGGACCTTCACGATTCGCAAGTGCGAGTGTCATCCCAGGGGCCCCCAAATCGACCATGTGGTGCGCGATGTATTCGTCGAGGTGCTTGAACACCGCTTTCAATTCACCTGCGACAGCACCATTCGTTTGCGCGGTTTCGACTGATGCGGCAAACACCTCGCGGCCGTTGGGTTTGAGCGTGGTGTACGCGATCGTAGCGACGGCGGTTTTTGTGGTTGTGGATAGGAAGCGACGACGCGAGAGACTTTGTTTCGCGGAGGGTGTCATGTTGGATTTTTCCTTTGACATTCTCTGAGCTGCGGTGAGCCTGCGCATCCTAGCACAGCTCAGGGCAATTAGGATGGAACGAGCACCGAAGGCGCTCTTCCTTTGGTTGCTGCCGATGCCGCCCTGTGTAATCGGTGGATGCTCTCTTTTTACTCTCGGACTACGACGACTGTCGGCGCCATGCCGAGAGAGAACCACCAGAACCGCCACGACGCACGCAAACGATCTCCGCGAGAATCGCCAGTGCAACTTCTTCCGGTGTAACCGCGCCGATATCCAAACCAATCGGAGCGTGAATCCGTTTTACCTGCCCCTCCGTGGCCCCGGCTTCGCGCAAGCGATTAATCACAATCGACGTCCGTCGTTTGCTGCCAATTAAACCGATGTAGTCAGGATTCGTCGTAATAGCCGCCCGCATGCATTGCTCGTCTTCATTGTGACCACGAGTTACCACTGCCAGCGACACACCCTTTCCGTTTCCTACAGCCTGCCGGACTGCATCCGTCCAATTGTCTGCCAGCAGAAGCTGCACTTCTTGATTGCTGAAGCGTTCGGCTTTCAGGAACTCCTGACGATCATCAATCAAAGTAACTCGGTATCCCGCAAGACTCGCAAAAACAGCCAGCGACGCTCCCACATGACCAGCGCCGCATATCACCAGTTGTGCTTCAGGGCGGATCCTTTCGAATAGAAACAGCGAATCCCCAAATTCGGTTGGCGTCGATAACTCCGCACTACGGTAAGTACGAATGTCCTCGGGCGTACCAAGAAACTTTGCCGCATGCTCGAGTACAACTCTGTCGACATCGACTGAGCCGAGTGTTCCCAGAGATCTCCCTCGTTCGTCCAGCAGCAACTTCGCACCAACGAATTGCGGATGTTCAATCACGGTTACGATGACTGCCATCGTGCCGCCGTCGAGCAGTTCGGGAATCACTCGCATAATTGCCGAAGGAGTGAACTGCGCTGACCTATCGCTCATGAATTGGATAATGAATTACTTTGATGGGGATTTTTTGGCGAGGCCCAGCGCTCCAGCCGCGCGCCTGATTAGCCACAGTGGGCCAACGAGGAGATAAACAGGGTTTCGAAAGAAGGCTGGTTGATTACCTTCAATAGCATGTCCAATGAACTGGAGTATCCAGCCGACGATAAAAAATCCCAGCGCCCAGCGCCAGTTAAAAAGAAATAGCGGCAACGAGATCACAATGAGCGGAATGCCGATGCTGTGCGACAGACGATTCAGCGGGTGCTGGTGCTTCGCTTTGTAGTTGGTCAAGAAATCGTTGGCCACGTCAACGAATCACCTCAATGAATATATCCATCGTACCACCGCAAACCATTCCTTCCTCGCTAGCTTCTTCGGCCGTCAAAGAGAAATGATGAAGTGCTGATTTGCCTGAGCGCATTGCGGCACGCGCTTCTGCCCACACCTCGGCTTCGATGCATCCACCGCCGACTGTCCCAGCCACCTCACCGCTTTGAAGGAACAACATCTTTGCGCCACGGCGTTGCGGCGTGGATCCCCGTGTCTGGGCCACTGTCGCGACTACCGTCCGCTCGCCGCGCTCGCTGGCTTCATTGATCATTCGATAGAGGTCGCGCTGTGCAATCGTTGACATTGTTTTGCTCAGATGACTGAGAGTCTACGGCAATGTCGGATGTATGCTCAAATCGTCAGGCTGGAATCATTCAAGTCGCGGCTTGAATTCTAGGACTGAAGCTTCAGTGTGATGAACCTTGAGCGGAGTATGCTAGCTCATGGACGTAGACTCGAGGCTTCATTTATCTTTGAGGCTGAATTCATGAACGAAAAGCGAGAACTTCTCCGTCACTTCCTCGCAGCATTGGCATACCGCACCCAAAAGGCGTTACGTGATGTGCCAGCTGATTTCGGAAATTTCAATGCCGGCGCAGATACAAGAACTCCGGCAGCACTTGTCCGTCACATGACAAGCGTGCTCGGTTATGCTCGAACCTACTTTGTTGGTGGCAGTTACTGGCCAGAAGCATTGCCGTCTCTTGATGACGAGATCCGTCGTTTCCATGAAACGCTCCAGCAACTGTCTGATCATCTGTCGGCGGGAACACCATTGCTTCAAGGCATGACGGAAGAGCGTCTATTGCAAGGTCCGTTTGCGGATGCAATGACCCACGCAGGTCAACTCGCGATGCTTCGGCGCCTTGCAGGTTCTCCGGTGGCGCCAGAGAACTTTATAGTTGCCGATATTGCAAAGGAGAGACTGGGATTAGATCAAGCGGCAACACGCAGTCCTGATAAGGTGTGGCCAGAAGCACCGAAAGGCTGGAAGCCGACGTCGAACGATTGACGCTTTGGAGTGCGGTGACTTGTCACCGCTTTGGGCTGCGGCGAGTTGTCGCCGCATCTGCTCTTCAAAGCCGCGATAGTCGCGGCTAATTAAAGCGCCGACAAGTCGGCGCACTCCAAAAGACTTCCTACTTGCATTTCCAAAGCCTGCCTTCTTTTCCACGCGCGAGAGAGAAGGTATCCAGCTTTTCGTGAGAATCCACCAAAGTTATCGTTAGCGTCATCGAGTCGCCAACGATGCGGCCTGAATAACGGACCGCTTCCTCTGCGGGCGTTTCGTCTGAGCGAATTGGCCCGCCACGTTCGCGGACAAACGTACCAGGCAAATCAAATCGACCCTCCGAATCACCTTTTATCGGTGCCTTTATTTGACCGTGAGCACAATCGAATTCCAGCTCGGCGCCCTTCGCAGTCATCACCAGGTGCACATGAGGGCCGCCCCAAACGGTGTCTTCAGCTGACGCTGTCTCACTAGTCATATTTGTATTGGCGGCAGGTGTCGTCGTTTTTCGTTGGTTGCCGCATGAACCACTCGCGCCGGTCTCACCCATGAGTAAAATCGCCAGAATTACGATGGTTACTCTGCTCTGAAATATCATAAACTGCGTCCTCTGAAGTACTCATAAAAACTTAGCGACTGAACCTCCGGCAGTATAACGCCGCGTGCACACAAACATAGAACGAGGAGGCACAGCGAATGATGCGGATTATCTTTGTGTTATTGATTGTGGCAGTGGCTGCGGCCGCTCAATCACCAGCTCCCGATGCGGCCGAATTGACCAAGCTGCTAAATGACTTTCTTGCCGGAGCATCACGTAACGACCCGCAGGTGCACGATCGATTCTGGGCAGAAGATCTGATCTACACGCGATCCGCCGGGCGGCGAGTTAGCAAAGCCGAAGTCATGCGCGACGTTCGCTCAGCTCCAGCACCCAAGCCAGGCGACCCGAAGACTACATACACGGCGGAAGACGTTCGGATCCAACAATATGGTGATACCGCCATCGTTGCTTTCAAACTCGTCGGAACGACTGACCGGAATGGAGCGATTGAGGTCAGCAATTTTTTGAACAGCGGTACATTTCTGAAGCGGGACGGAAAGTGGCAAGTCGTGAATTGGCAAGCGACACGAATGCCGATTCCTCCTGAAGTGGCGAAAAGAGACGTCACTCGAGCGCACGACGAATTCTTTAAGGCCATACTGACGGCCGATTCAAAGCGATTAGAACAGTTGACGGATGAAAGCTTTATCTGGATGCATCGCACTGGAAACCAGGAAACAAGAAAACAGCTCCTGGAACATGTGACATCGGGACAGTTGAAGTATTCAAAGCTCGAAACGACTAATGTTGTGGTGAGCCTCACTGGCGATACCGCGGTGGTGCGAGGCACGTCTCCACGTCAACGAATCCCTGGGCCCGGTGTCACAAGCGCGGAGACACAGCCTTTCACGGCCTTCTATACGCTTGTCTTTGTAAACCAGAGTGGTAGCTGGCGGGCGGTCGCCATGCACACAAGCTGGGTGGGTTAGCGGACGGGCTTCGTAGTCGGTCGACAGTCAGTACCGCCGTAGCGGTACTGACTATCGACCCACTACATTGGCGACTAATGTACAAGAACTATTCGGGTTTCTTTGCGGTGGGTTTTGCAGGAGGTTCGGTCTTCTGAGGACCTTCCATCCTTCTTTCATTCAACTTAGCACGCAGCAGATCAACTTCACTGTCTGCCGTAGCAATCGCCGATTCCAACCGCGCGCGACTGGTTTCCAGGATGTTCAGTTGCGCCTGGAGTCTTCCCTTTTCATTCTCCAACTGCCGGCGCCGAGACTCGCGTGCCTCTTCAGGATGAACAGTGCCATATCCCTGAGTCGCTCTGTCGATATTTTCCGGCTTCAGCATGTATTCGACTTGATCCAGACGCGACTGAAGGTCTGCAATCTTGCTTTGAGCGTCGATCATTTGGGAGCGTAATTGTTCAGCACGTTGTTCAGCACGCGTCAGACGCTCCATGTCAAGAAGATACCGATCGTCTTCCTGCATCGAGGTCAACCGATCGTTCAGCCGATTCACCTGATTGGTGAGCGAGTTAATCGTCTGCTGCATGTCTTCGGGATCAGAGCCCGGCTTCATAGTCTTCGAGCGCTTAGGTTGAAGCTGATCAGTCTGCTCACCGTCGCCGGTCTGGTCGGCGGTACTGATTATCTTGGGGTCGGTGGTGCTGCCATCCGCAGTTTCACCCGGTGTGGCGATAGTTGGATTGGTGATTACAGGCCGCTTTACCGTCGGCCTGATGGCACGCTTTGTACGCTTTTTGCGCGTCTGAGCATTGGCGCTGACGAATGCGAGACTCGCTGTGACGAGCAACACGAGGAATAGCTGGAAGGCTGCTCGCGTAGCTGGCACGCTGTGAGCTATCAAGGTTTGCGCCAACTGCTTCAGGTTAAACTTGGAAATTGTGGGCATTTAGAACAACTCCTTCTCAGCCTGCACTGCAAAGATACGCCAGTCGTATTTGAAGCTTCAAGCCTCCTTCGACGCGCCAGGCGATCCGCGATCAATCAGACGCCAATCCGAGCCATAACGCTGCATCGACAAAATCGACGGAAACCTGTGGAACCAGCCTTTAGGTTCCACGCCACTCCTCAAATATTGTTCCTGAGATAGGAGTTTCACAGGATTACAGAATTACGGAATTTCAGGATTCATGACGTAGGTCACGTGACATCGGCTTCGCGACCGGCAATCGCCTGTGCCTTCTTCTGTTGATATTCGAGTTAACGTTGGAGAGCTCGGTGAGCCTGTCGATGTCGCCAGCCGTCTATCTTCATAATCGGCGGTGTTGCGGATGGATTAGCCCTATTCAGCAAAACACTCAACTACAGAACGTCTATGAATCGATGGTCCGAGTCAATAGGGTTAAAGGACAGACTCTGACTGGGACGCGAAAGCGCCTGTGTTGTGGTACTGGTTTTTGGCTTGCTCTTTGACATGAGACTGTTAGTTTTTAGTTACCGCCGTTAGCGGTCCTCAACTGATCAAGGCTGTCAAGCCACGATCAATCATCTATGCGGTCATCCTCCATGAGGTTTGCTCCGCACTCGCCTGCTCACCGAATATTTGACTTCGTCCGTTACGCGGAGCGC
>DATBSH010000036.1:0-4107 GCA_036559885.1 Pyrinomonadaceae bacterium | reverse complement strand
CGATCATGCGCGAGATCGACTCTTTGCTGGTCGCTCCAACGACGCGCTCAACTTCCTTGCCGCCACTGAAAAGAATCAGGGTTGGTATTCCCTTGATTCCATAACGTTGCGCCGTTGAAGTGTTGTCATCGACGTTTACCTTTACGACACCCGCGCTCTCACCAAACTGCTCGGCAATAGCATCAATCGTCGGAGCCAGCATCCGGCAGGGCGCGCACCATGCCGCCCAGAAATCTACCAGCACTGGTTTGCTTGATTGCAGCACGTCCTTCTCGAAGGAACTGTCTGTTACTTCTGAAACTCTCTCGCTCATCTTAATCTCCTCTACCCTGACTCTCTTGTTAGGACGGGCTTTTCCTGCCCGTCAGTTATTAAATGGGACAGACGTGAAAGTCTGTCCTGCTGAACTTATTGTCGTTGTCCTTCGATGAAGCTCTTCAACACGCGGGCTCGTGAAGGATGGCGCAGCTTTCTCAGTGCCTTGGCTTCTATCTGACGAATACGTTCACGCGTAACATTGAAGTCCTGACCGACCTCTTCGAGCGTGCGCTCGTGTCCTTCCCTGTCCAGGCCAAAGCGCATGCGTATGACACGCTCTTCGCGCGGGCTCAGGGTCTGCAGCACGTCACCGGTAATCTCGCGCAGGTTTGAAGTGATTACTCGCTCCGCTGGACTAGTGCTCGATTTGTCTTCAATCAGATCGCCGAGTTGCGAATCTCCACTTTCGCCGATTGGCGTCTCCAGCGAAACGGGTTGCTGCACCAGCTTGCGCGCTTTACTGACCTTCTCGACTGACATGCCCATCTTCTTGGCTATTTCTTCAGTCGTAGGTTCGCGGCCCAGCTCGCGCACCAGCTCACGCGAAGTGTTTCTGAGTTTGTTAATCACTTCAATCATGTGCACCGGGATACGGATCGTTCGGGCCTGGTCCGCAATCGCACGCGTGATTGCCTGGCGAATCCACCAGGTTGCATAGGTCGAGAACTTGTAGCCGCGGCGCCATTCAAACTTATCCACGCCCTTCATCAAACCGAGGTTGCCCTCCTGAATTAAGTCGAGGAATTGCAGGCCGCGGTTTTGATACTTCTTGGCAATGGAAACCACCAGACGCAGGTTGGCTTCGGTCAGCTCGTGCTTTGCCTGTGCCGCCTGGGCTTCGCCGGTGACGATCATCTGGTGCGAACGTTTGATCTCGAGCGGTGAAACGTGGTGTTCAGCCTCAATATCTTTTAGCCGGCGTTTTCCCGCGGATATTAGTTTCTTGAGTTCTTTGACTTCATCCGCCTTGATTCGCTTCTTGGTGAGTTTCGCCGTGTTAGCTTCAATCTCGCGTTCCAGCGTACGTGTTTCTCGATGCATCGTAGCGATTGCATTGATCAGTCGCTGTCTGACTGCTTCCTTCAAGTGAAGCAGACCAATCTCATGTACGATCTCAAGGCGGGTACGCGCAACTTTGCGCCGCAGTCGAGTTAACTTCTTCGACGCCTTCCCGCGTCTCAGCTTTTGCTCGGCGTTGAGTTGAGCAAGCTCCTTTAGGCCGCGCTTATAGAGTTTGCGAATATTGCCGATGCCTTCGATCGTCCAGGCCAGGTACTCCTCGGTCTTATCCTCATGCTCTTCCGTTTCCATCTGATCCGAGAACACGACCACGTCGCGGATACCAATCGTGCCCGCTTCCAAATCAGCGCCAACCTTCAACAACTCTGCAACCGCCATCGGCGAACGTGTGATTCCCTTTTGCGCGCGCTTCTGTCCCCACTCTATCCGCTTGGCAATCGATACTTCCTGCTCTCGCTTGAGAAGTGGCACAACTCCCATCTCGCGCATGTAAACGCGAACCGGATCAGAAGTCTTGTCCAGTTCCCCTGCCGATAGGTCCAATTCCATTTCTTCCGGTGCCGCGTCATCGTCTTCCGCCTGCGCCGCCGAAGACGAAGCATCGCCGATTACCGGCTCGTCAGTTTCACTTCCGGAAATGCCGGCAGTCGCCAGCTTCTCCAATACCTCATCGATATCCTCGATCGATACGGCATCTTCCAGGAGTTCCTCATGAGCACTTGAAAAATTCGGCTTAACCGAATCCATTGGCTCAACTCCATCAGAATCTTTCTGAAGCCTACTCAATTGAAGACCGTCCTTTCATGTCATGCGAGACTTGCTTTCGGTGTAGAGAGCCGTCTCGCCGCTGCAACTCTCTACTGAACTCTCACTTCTCCCGGGCACCGCAGTAATAATACGAACCCCGTGGAATACTAGTTTCCGGCCGCCACCAACTGCACTTTCCTCACTTGCTTCCGTTGTTTGGGAGCCGCAGTGCTGACGCACGGCTGCAAGCGCGAGACAACATCTTTTATGGTAATGTTAGCCAGCACTCGCTCAACCGCTGTGTCTACTTCGTCAAGCACCTCGTTTAGCACTGTTCCGATATTCACTCCTACCGGGCAATCACGATTTGGAGGATGGCGGTGCAACGAAAAGACACCACGGTTCTCCACGGCCTGGTAGATATCCAGCAATGTAATCCGCTCTGGCTCACGCGCCAGTTTGGAGCCACCCATGGCGCCTGATTGCGAAACCACGAGCTTCGACTCGGCCAACTCACACAGCATTCGCCGAATGACAACAGCATTTGTGTTGACACTTTCGGCTACATGCTCTGATTTGAGGGGTTCATCGTCAGCCCACGCCATCAGCGTGAGGACATGAACTGCTACTGCAAACCGGCTGCTGGTTGACATAAGTAAGTAAACTTGGTTAATCGTCTGTAACCAATATAGTTACAGTTGACTAATTTGTCAAGGCCCTTCTGCGCTGCCGGCACCACCGTGCTCGGCTTTCCACAAACAATAACGATCGACCCAGCACAGACTTGCTAGCTTTCATTTTCATTGGCATTTTCACACAGGATTTTCGACGAATCTGTTACTTGAAACGATGTTGAAAGCCTGTTGAACCAAATTCGCACGAATGTTAACCGTCTGAAGTGAACCGTTCTAATGCAGGTCGCGTAGGTTGGAATCGGCATTTCAAGTAATACCGGTGCAATACCAGTGTCTGCGGTGTCTCGCTCGGATGGCATGAGCATTGCTCCTTGGGACGGTGTTCCGATCAACTGAGACTGAAGGTTAATTACAAAAGGAGAGAAGATTATGCTGTGGACAATTCTAGTGATTTTGCTTGTGCTTTGGTTACTGGGATTCATCGGCCACGTTGGCGGTGGGTTGATTCACCTACTCCTAGTGGTCGCGCTGATCATTTTCATCATCAACATTGTTTCGGGCCGGCGAACTGTGTAGCAGCAGTCTTCGCTCCCAAAGATAGTTGACCTTGTTGTTAGATGTTCGACTGAAACTCATCAAGGTCGTTGTGTGTTCCAACAGGATGGAAATGCGCCACCTCTGTGGCGCGTTTCTTACAGAGCCCTGGCGGTAACGCGTCAGAGCATGTCCACAGAGTCAACGCTTCTTCAGCAATGGGGGAGCGTTGTCTTGTGGGGATCCAATCACCAAATCAAACTAAGGCGGGCGCCGCAAGGAAGTAGCGGGTTGTTCGTCTAACTCGGAATTTAATATTCAATGGCGCGGCCCAGTAAGGGCCGCGCCGTATTTTTGGCGATGTATTTTCTGCTACCCCTTGATAGACTTCACTGCTAGAATCACTCAAAACTAACGAAGGAACAACTTATGCCAGAACAACGTGGCAAACAGGCGACGGCCGATGTCAAATCGGAGTGGACGCGTGCTTACCAAATCTATCTCAAAGCCCCAGGCGATCGTTACGACAAGAAGAAAGACCGCACCGCCCGCATCGATTCAGTGGCGAATGAGCTGAAACTTACGCGCAAGCAGGCAAAGCGCCGCGTCAGAAACTACGAGGCTTGGCAACGAAATATCAAGAAAGGCCTGGTCGAGCCTTAAGTATCCTGTCGCCGCATTTCCACAACGCCCCCGTCCGTGTCCGTGAAACGTGTCATGGAAAATCGACGAACCACAATTACTCTGGCCCTAATAGTCTTCATCTGTTTTTTCCTGCCCTGGGTACAAGTCAGCTGCGGCTCTAGCACTAGTCGACTGACCGGAGTGGATCTCGCACGCGATAGTCATAGTT
>DATBSH010000035.1:0-7865 GCA_036559885.1 Pyrinomonadaceae bacterium | reverse complement strand
GGTTGGATCGGTTTCCCACACATTCATCAACTGCTCGGAATTAGCAAACGGCAACGGGCGCAGCAACACCGCATTCACAACGCTGAAGATGGCGGTATTTGCGCCAATTCCTAACGCAAGTGTCAGCACTGCAATGAACGTGAAGACTGGTTTCTTCAGCAGCATTCGAAACGCAAAGCGAATGTCCTGGGCGAGCAAGTTCATGAATTCTTCCTCTCAAATTGCGGATTGCCAATTGCCGATTGCCAATTGGCCTTCCTGTCGGCGGATTTCAACTTTTCAGAAATGACGAGTACGGTAATGGCCATTCCAATCGGCAATCGGCAATGCCTTCATTCGTATCGAAGCGCCACCAACGGATCGACTTTCGTCGCCCTCCGTGCCGGCAGGTAGCAAGCGAGCAACCCGACCACCATCATCAGCGCGACGATCACTCCAAACGTCAACGGATCAGTCGCGCTAATGCCGAAAAGCAGGTTCTTCAAGACGCGAGTTAGTGCAAACGACAACAACAGTCCCACGCCCGCGCCAACTATCACTAACGTTAATCCCTGGCCCACAATCAACTTCAATATGTCGGTACGCTCAGCGCCTAAAGCCATTCGAATTCCAATCTCACGATTTCTTTGGGCCACTGAGTACGCCATCACACCGTAAACACCGATTGCGGCAAGCATTAAAGCCAGGCCGCCGAAGATGCTGAGCAGCACGGCGATCATCCGGTCAGACCCGAGTTGTCCACCGATGCGATCAGTCATGGTCTGCACTGCGAACACCGGAACTTCTTTGTTCAGCGCCCGCATCTCGTTGCGCAATGGTGCGACTAGCGACGACGGGTCACCTTGTGTGCGAACCATCATCGTCATGCCGGCTTGATATTCCTGACCCAGAGGAAGATAGATGAAAGGCAAAGGTTGCTCCCGCAGGTTTCTGTACTTCGCATTGCGGGCGATGCCGACAATCTCCCGCTGCGGGTTACTTGCCGCGCCGAAGCGGATCCATTTCCCGATGGCGTTCTGACCGGCAAAGTACCTGCGCGCAAGTTCTTCGTTTACGATCACGACGCGGGGATTACTCTCGACGTCATGTCCATTGAAATCACGTCCCTGCACAATCGGAATTCCCATTGTGCTGAAGAAATCCAGGCCAACGATATTAGTATTGGTTTCCGTGTCCTCGTTTGGCTTAGGTTCGTATCCTTCGAAGTCGGTACCACGCCTCTGACCGCCGCCACTTATCGGAATGACTCGCGTCATCGTCACTGCTTGAACACCCGGTAACGTTCCCACGCGTTGCAGAGCCTGGTCGTAGAATGCTCGCCCCTGTTCCTGCTTTAGGCCTGTCCCGCGCGTTTCGATCGATGCAATCAAAAGATTCTTTGAAGCAAAACCCGGATCGAAGGAAACAGCCTGGATCAAACTTCGTACAAACAACGCCGCACCGATCAGTAACACTAGTGACAACGCCAATTGCGAAACAACCAGGACGTTACGCAGCCCGAGACGTCTAAATCTTTGACTCTGCGTATCATCGTCTTTTAGAGAGCTCATCAGGTTTGGACGTGTCGCCTGCAGGGCGGGTGCAAGACCAAACGCAATTCCAGTTAAGAGCGTTGCGCCAAGTGTGAATACAAGGACGCGCCAGTCGATACCTAGATCGAGACCGCCGGGGTCTTCAGCGGGAAAGAAAGCGGGCAAGGCGCGGGCGGTCCATTGCGTTGCGAGCAAACCAATAGATCCGCCAATAGCTGCCAGCAGAAAACTCTCGGTTAGCAACTGGCGAATCAACCGCCACCGGTGTGCGCCAAGCGCTAGTCGAATCGCAATCTCTCGCCGACGCACAGAAGCACGCGCCATCATGAGATTGGCTACGTTGGCGCAAACAATCAATAGGACCAGGCCGACAGCCGCAAGCAAGAGCATTGAGACAAAGCGAACATTGACCTGGGCCTCCGCGGGAACGAGGCCTTCGCGAACAACAGTAATTGGCCTCGGTTCATTTAGTCGTTCAAGCGTACCCATGTTTGTTTCGGGATAAGCTTGCGCGAGCCTTGCGGCGATGGTTGTGAGCTGCGACTGAGCTTGAGCGATTGATACACCGGGTTTCAATCTAGCCGTAAGTTCAATTCCGCGATCACCTCGGCCAGCGGTCGAGTAACTAGAGAAGGCTCCCATCGGGAACCAAAACTGAGGAGGCAATCCTAAACGTAACCCACGAAAACTCTGGTCCGTTACGCCAACAATTGGGTAAACGCGACCGTTAAGTTTCAGTGTTTGCCCAATAGCGTAAGCGTCACCGCGAAACAGCCTTTGCCATAAGGAGTAACTGATTACCACCGGAGGTGTTTCAGAAGTAGTATCATCGGCGCTCTGCAATACGCGTCCTAGGGCGGGTTTTACTCCTAACACATCAAAGAAGTTTCCGGTTACATACATGCCTCGCAGGCGTTCTGCACCTTCGTCAGCGCTCAAGGTCATCACGGCCGATTCATAAGCAGCAAGACCATCAAACGCGTCTGCCTGATCGCGGAAATCGATGTAGTCAGGGTACGAAGAACCTCCGTAAGGACCACTGCTGTAATCGCTTGTATAGACAGCGACGAGCCGTTCTGGTTCTTTAAGTCCGGGCAGCGGACGAAGCAACATTCCGTTGATGAAGCTGAAGATCGTTGTGTTGGCACAGATCCCCAGCGCCAGTGTGAGCACTGCTACAAGCGTAAATGCGGGAGACTTAGCAATCACCCGTAAGCCGTAACGGAGATCATGAATTAGGGTTTGCATATATATGTACTCGTCTTAGGTCTTAGGTCTTTGACCCTTTGGCCTTTTGACTCAACCTGCAAAGACCAAAGTCCAAAAACCGAAGACCATTTCATTCATATCGAAGCGCCACCAGCGGATCGACTTTCGTCGCCCGACGTGCCGGGATGTAACAAGCAATCAACGCAACCACAGTAAGCAGCACCGCGATAGACGCATACGTCAGAGGATCCGAAGGCTTAATGCCGAACAACATCTTCGACAGATTCAGCCAGCTCTCGAGATATCTCGTCAGTACGTAGGCTCCTGCCAAGCCCAGTGCGACTCCCAACAAGGCCAACACCATTCCCTGACGCACAACCATTCTCAGCACATCAAAACGATTAGCGCCGAGGGCCATGCGAATTCCAATCTCGTGTGTTCGCTGCGATGCGCTATACGCGAGAACACCAAATAACCCAATTGCCGCGAGTAGTTGCGCAGCGAGACCAAAGAGAGTCAGCAGCTTCGCAAACAGTCGTTCCGATCGCAGCGTTTCGGTAGCCTGTTCGAGCTGGGACCGCACAGAAGTGAGCGGCAGGTTTGCATCAATTTCGCGCACAGCGCGACGTACATCGTTGAACGATGCTGTTGCGTCGCCCGCGGTGCGAACTTCGAATGTGGCGCTACTTAGTGAGCGCACCTCCTGGCGAAACGACAGATATGCTGTCGGTGGAATATCGTCACGCTGCCGCGCATACTTGGCATCTTTCGCAACGCCGATGATTTCGACTTCGTCGGGTTTGGCATCGTCGAATGTGAAGCGCTTACCCACGGCATTTTGATTTGGAAAATACTTATTCGCGAAAGTCTGATTAACAATTGCTACTTTCGGCGATTGAGCATTGTCATGCGCTGTGAAGGTACGACCCGCGATCAGCGGTATTCCCATTGCTTGAAGGAAATTCTCCCGTACCTGATGAAGATACGCATCACCGGTTGGCTTGAGGCGCCCTTCGGAATCTGGCGGTTCGTTTAATGCCTCACGCAGAAAAAACCCCCGCGAACTGACCGATTGTGAAAGTAAAGGGGTTCGAGAGAAAGTTACGGTCTGGACACCAGGCACTCCCTCTAGCCTTTCGCTGATCCGCTCGTAAAGCTGCAACAGCTTGTCATCTTTGTAACCGATCAGTCCCGGCTGAATGCTGAACAACAGCAGGTTCTGTGTATTGAAACCTGGATCGACTCTCTGCAGATTGATTAGCGTTCTGACAAACAATCCTGCTCCGACGAGAAGTAAAAGAGACAGCGCAACTTGCAAGACAACCAACCCCCGAGTCAGAAACGATCGCGAAGTAGCCGATGATGCACGGCCGCTGTCTTTTAACGTCGGCGTGAGATCAACCTTTGTCGTGCGCCACGCTGGCGCAAGCCCGAAGATAATTCCGGTAACCAACGAGAGTGCAGTGGTAAAGCCCAACACACGCCAGTCAAGTCTAGGTTCAAGAGAAGTGAACCCTCTCCCGCCCCACTGACTGACCGCTAACACACCATCTTTAATCCATATGGCGAACAGAATGCCTAACGCTCCGCCAAGCACGGATAGCAGTAAACTCTCCGTCAACAGCTGCTTAATCAATCGCCAACGGCTCGCGCCAAGTGCTAACCGCAGACCAATTTCTTTTTGTCGTGCAGCAGCACGCGATAGGAGGAGATTCGCGACATTCGCACACGCGATTAGCAACACGAGCCCAACCACAACCTGGAGCATATAAAGTGACGGCGAGAGAGAGCGTCGCTGATTCATCTCGCCCTGGCCACCCGGATCGATATACAAACGCGGATATTGTTGAGGCTGCAGATTTGAAGTGACATTTCCACCGGCTGCTTGCGCCTGATTTTGACGAGCAGCTCGATGCTCGACCAGTGATTGATAGAAAGCGTTCTCGAGTTGAGCTTGAGCTTGCTCCCGCGTTGCTCCCGGTTTCAATCGTCCCATCAGACGCAACCACCAAATACCGGCGCCAGCCATGAATGAGCGTCGCGGATCAACGTACATCTTTGGCTCTATCGCGATCGGAATACTCACGTCCTGCGTCGTTCCCGCTCCCATCGCTCCGTCAAAGTCCGGTGGCGTGATACCGACGATCGTAAACGCAACGTTGTTCACATTGATCTGTTTACCAACAACCGCCTCGTTGTTGCTGAACCGCTTTCCCCAATAGCGATAGCTAATCACTGCGACGGGAGTAGCGCCGGGTTTATCGTCTTCGTCCGTTAGAAGCCGCCCACGCAGCGGTTGTAAGCCGAAACCAACGAAGTAATTGCCTGATACTGCCTGACCGGTGGCGAGCTCAGCTTCGCCATCAACGCTTACGATCAGCGAGACATTACCAAAAGCAAAAACCTCAGAAAGCGGGCTCTCCTGAGCGCGCATGCGCTGCAGCGTTTGGTAAGGGAACGAGGTCATCGTGCGGTTACCATTAATTGGATCGATATCGATACTCCCGTTGTAGCCACCGGGATTAAACTCTCGGGCCGCGACTGCACGGAACAACGCGAGCCGCTCAGGCTCCTTGACTGGAAGCATCTTCAACAACATCGCATCGACGATGCTGAACATGGCGGTGTTGGCGCCAATGCCCAGCGCCAGTGATAGCAAAGCGATCGCTGTCACGGTCTTTTGCTTCAGTAAGATTCGAATCCCGTAACGGAGATCTTGTAGGAGTGTGTTCATAAGTCGTATACGTCCTATAGGTCCTATTCACTACTCATAACGCAGCGCCACCAATGGATCGACTTTCGTCGCCCGCCGCGCCGGCAGATAGCACGCAAATAGACTGATGATGAACAGACCACTCGCGGCTGTGATCAAGATCCAGGCGCTTGTTGGACTAACGCCGAATAACAGGGTCGCGGTTACGCGCGCTAGACCCAGCGATGCGAGCACACCAAACACAATGCCAGCGACAACGACGATCAGACCTTGAACTACAATTAGTTTGATCACATCGCGTCTTTGTGCTCCCAACGCTACCCGGATCCCAATCTCACGTGTTCGACGTGCGACGGAGAACGTTAAGACGCCATAGAGACCAAGTGCGGTCAACAACGTGGCGACAGCCCCAAACGCGGATGTCAACCAGGTTACGAGTCGATCTTGCAACAGCGATTCGTTGATTTCGTCCTCGAGTGTTTTCACGCCATAGAGTGGAAGATGCGGATCGATGTTTTTGACTTCATTGCGCAGCGACTCCGCAATTAGTGCCGGATCTCCGGCAGACTTAATGTGAAGAGTTAAATTGTCGAGTCGCTCCTCCTGCATCGTCGGCAGATAAAAATGGCGCCGCATGTTCTCCCGCAGCGTAATGTACGTTGCGTCCTTCACGACTCCGACGATGGTTGTGTCGGGGACACCGTGCAGACCGATGTGTTTTCCGATTACATTTGTCGTACCGAAAAAATAGCGCGCCAATTTCTCGTTTACGATCGCTACCTTTGGACTTCCTAACCTGTCTTGATCAAGAAAGTCGCGTCCAAAAATCAGCGGAATTCCGAGCGACTTGAAGTAGTCAGTTGAAACATTATTCATGTCGCATGACATCCGTTCCCCCTCGCGTGGCGTGTAGCCTTCCACCACAATTCCGTTTTGATCCCACCCGCCCGAAATTGGAGAGTCGGATGCCAAGCTTGCAGCCGTAACGCCTGGCAGAGTGCGGGCGCGGCTTAACAACTCGTCATAAAAAGCGTGCGATTTTTCTGGCGAATATCCGTTGAGCGAAGGATTGATTGAAGCGAGGAGCACGTTGTGCTTTTCGAAACCAGTATCGAGCGCGTGAAGGTTCTGTAAGGTTCGAATCAGAAGCGCGGCACTCACGAGCAGTGGAAGAGAGAACGCGACTTGGACCAGAATAAGTCCACTTCTAAGACTCAGCAGTTTTCCCGTGGAAGTGAAACTTCTCGACTCTCCACCTAACGAAGGACCGGCTACATATCGCGCAGCGCTTAGTGCCGGAGCGAGACTAAACGCAATTCCCACAACTATCGCCGTCACCAGAATGAAGACATAGAGACGCCAGGAAGATGTATCTGTTAGATTCGCGCGAACGTAGGCAGGCACGAATGCCAGTAGACCCGCGCGAATCCAAACTGCAACGAAGACTGCCGCAGCAGCTCCGAGTAATGAGAGTACAAGCCCTTCGGTAAGCCACTGCCGCAGCAATCGAAGCCTTCCAGCGCCGAGCGCCAGACGCACGGCAATTTCCTGAGTTCGCACTGTGGTCCGTGCGAGTAGCAGATTTGCGAGATTGGCACAAACGATCAAAAGGATGATGGAGGTGGCGGCGAAAAGCAGCCACAATGATGTGCGCATGTCAGCTTGCAGGTGCTGAAAACCTTGAGCGCCCGGCAGCAACGCGATACGTCGCGCCATGAAGCGTTCCCGTTCGAACGCGGTTGCTTTCGACCCTAAACTCTGCGCGTCTGACTCCCGAATCTGGTGGTAGAGCAGATCAAGGGATGCTTGAGCTTGAGAAGCGGTCACGCCATCCTTTCGGCGCGCCATGACACTCAACCACTCATGCGTACGCTTTTGTAACCGTGTTGGCGGCTGCGGATTAAAAACCGGTGTCATCATCAGCGGCACGCGCACATCCGGATTGTTAGACAAACTCAGTCCGTAAAAGCCTGGAGGAGTGATTCCGATCACGGTGACCGGATTTTCGTTTATGAGAACTGTTTTGCCGATCAGCGACATATCTTTGTTGAAGCGCTTATCCCAAAATGCGTAGCTCAGAACTGCGACTGGGTGAGCACCTGGCGTGATGTCGTCGTCCTGCGTAAACAGTCGCCCGGCCCATGCACGCACGCCGAGTGTCTGGAAAAAGTTACCACTTACGAGTTCGCCCAGGACGCGAATAGTATTGTCGCCATAACTAAGGTTCATCTGAGCACCGCCACGAGCGATTACTCCGCTAAAGACCTCGTTCCTGTCGCGCAAGTCCTGGTACATGGGATAGGAGAAAGAGCTGGAGCCTGGCGGTCCATCCTTCGCGTCGTACGTCGACAGCAATACGAGATTCCCTGGCTTCGTCACGGGAAGGCTTTGTAACAGCACTTTGTCTGTGA
>DATBSH010000034.1:0-3634 GCA_036559885.1 Pyrinomonadaceae bacterium | reverse complement strand
ACCAGACAAGGAACATGCCGGCACTAACCGCCCATAGCATCTGAGCACCACCTCCGATCAGGGCGCCTCATTCAGCTTATAGCCGACGCCACGAACCGTCAGCACATATCGCGGATTCTTTGGATCTGCTTCCACTTTCTTTCGCAGTCGATTGATGTGTGGATCGATATTGCGCTGGTAACCTTCGTAATCGGTGCTCCACACTTTGTCTAGCAGAGCATTGCGCGACCAGGCACGGCCAGGCTCCGAGGCGAGCAACTCCAGGATCTGAAATTCAAGCGGCGTAAGATCGATCCTGATACCCTGCCTGCTAACTTCGTGACGGCGTTTGTCGATCACCAGATCGCCGACTGCAATCCGTTCTCCGTCTTTGTCTTCCTGAGTTGCTCCGGAACGTCTGAGCAATGCTTCGACGCGGTATTCCAATTCGCGCGGACTAAACGGCTTGCCCAGATAATCGTCCGCGCCAGCTTCGAATCCTGCCACCTTGTCAGTAAGTGCATCATGGGCAGTAAGGAACAGGGCTGGAGTCTGAATACTCTTATCCCTTAGGCGCTTGAGCAACTCAAATCCCGTCATCCCCGGCATCGCAACATCGAAAATGAAACAGTCGAAGCTCTCCGCGAATGCTGGTTCGAGAGCAGCGGCGCCGCTCTCCCTTTCTTCAACGTGAAATCCCAGACGGCGAAAGTACTCGGCCAGCAACAGACGCATGTCTGCGTCGTCATCGACGATAAGCAGTCGTTTTCCGCTGTGCTTGCCGGCTTCGTGTGTTTGTTGTCCCAAGCGTTATGATCCTGATGGGGAACCGAGCTGAATAGGAACCGAACATTCGGAGTCGCAATTATAACTCACTTCCTAAAGTGGACCATCAAAAAAGCCACCTCTCGGAAGGGTAAGTCCAGCAAATCCCGGTAGTGGGTCAGTTTAGAGTTCAAGCTTTAGCTTGCGCCCGTAATAAACAACCTAAAGGTTGAACTCTGAACGCAGACTGACCCACTACCAAATCCGGTCAGCCTTGACGCACTCAAGTAAGGATACGTATAGTTGCCCTTTGGTTTTATAGCCGTCCCAACCTTCCTTATAACAACTGATCAGGGACTTTCGCAACCAGCGATGCGCGATCTTCGACGACTGTTAAAATACTTAACACCTCACTGGGGAACGTTCACGCTGGCCACTTTCGCGATGCTCATCGTAGGGTTGCTGGAAAGCGCCATCGGCGGGCTCATAGTTCCGATTTTTGATCAGGCGTTTGCCCAGGGAGCCGGACATCGTACCCCGACACTTTTCGGCCTGCAGCGAATCATCCCTCAATCGGGTCTCGGGGCCTGGAAGACAATCTCGGTGCTGTTGCTTGGCTTCACGCTTGCCAAGGGTCTCGCGGAATATTTTTCAACTTATTTGATGGCCCGCATCGGCCAGTCTGCAGTTTTGAAACTGCGGCAGGATCTTTACAGTCACCTTCTCTCCCAGTCGGCAAGCTTTTTCGAGCGGCATCGCACAAATTATTTGGTGTCGCGCCTTGTTTCCAGCGCCGCGGCGATTGAGACAGCCGTCACGGGCACGCTTCGCGACATGCTGCGCGAAAGCTTTACCTTGATTGCTTTTCTCGCGGCATCTTTTTATTACAGTTGGCGGCTCACTCTTGGCTCCTTAACTATCGCTCCCATCATCGCCGTGCTCACCGCCAGATTCGGCACAGCTTTGCGGAATCTCTCACGCGAGAGTTTTGAAGGAAACAAGGAATTGACCGATACCGCACAAGAGGCCCTCTCAAATCAAAATATTGTTAAGGCGTATCGCGCCGAAGCGCGCGAGTCTGCCCGCTTCACAACCGTCGCCAGACGAATCGTTCACGCTAACCTGCGTACTGCCAGGATTTCGGGATTCGCGCCACCCACGATCGAAATGATCGGTGTAATCTTCGTAGTGTTTCTCCTCTTTTTTGGCCAGCGTGAAATCGTAACGGGCCGGATGAATGCCGCACAGTTTCTGACGTTTCTGTTCTTCCTCTTCCGCAGCTATGATCCGATGCGCAAGCTGTCTCGTCTGCAAAATAGCATGGAGCAGGCTCTGGCAGCGGCACACCACGTTTGGGAAGTAATGGATGAGCAGGCGGAGATTCCAGAGAAGGTAGATGCGATTGAACTGCGTCCGCTTAGGAATAACATCGAACTGCAAAATGTCTCGTTCGGTTATGCAAATGAGTCGCGTTCGGTTTTGCGCAATGTCAGTCTCAAGATTCCAGCAGGAACGATGGTAGCGCTGGTCGGCGAATCAGGCGGCGGAAAGTCTACGCTGACCAAACTGCTGCCGCGGTTTCACGATCCGGTTTCCGGCGCCGTGCTCTGGGACGGGACCGATCTTCGGGACGCGAAGATTTCGAGTCTGCGCCGGCATATCGCTGTAGTCACTCAGGAAACGGTGATGTTCAATGATACCGTGCGGCACAATATCGCCTACGGTCGGCCTGATGCTACCAGCGAGCAGATTGAAGAAGCCTCGCGAATCGCATTTGCCCACGATTTCATAATGGAACTTCCCGCTGGATACGATTCTATAGTGGGCGAACGCGGAATCTTTCTTTCCGGTGGCCAACGCCAGCGCCTGGCGATTGCCCGAGCGATCCTGATTGACGCTCCGGTGTTGATTCTCGACGAAGCTACCTCGGCGCTCGATGCAGAATCAGAACGATTAGTCCAACAAGCGATCGCAAACCTGGTGCGAAATCGCACCACAATTGTAATCGCCCACCGTCTCTCAACCATTCGTCGAGCCGACACTATAGTAGTTATGGAGGGTGGAAGAATTACGGAGACCGGTAGCCACTCCGAGTTGCTGATGCGCGGTGGGCAATACAAGAGACTATATGAGTTGCAGTTTGCGGATGAAGAAGAGGAAATGTCTGTAGTCAGCGGTCAGTAGGCTTATGAAATCAATGACAGGATATGGACGTGGCTCGATAGTGGGTGAGGACTTCTCCGTGTCCGTAGATTTGAAAACAGTGAACAACCGTTTTCTTGACGTCCATCTTCGTCTCAGCACTGAGCTGTCGTCGCTCGAAGCGGCAGTTAAACGCCGTATCAGCTCACGCCTTTCGCGCGGTCGAGTGGATGTGACGATCAATTTTGAAAGAACTTCCCAAGTTGCTTATGAGTTAAACCGGCCGCTGATTGCTGGCTACGTGAATGCTCTGCGCGAGATCCAAGAGGAGTTTGATATAGCCGGGGAACTCGACATCAACGTACTTGCGCGGGTGCCTGGGGCACTCCAACCCGCACGCGACGGCATTAGCGACGTCATGATTACCGCCATTGAAACGGCAGTTGACAGCGGGCTTGATGAACTTGAGCGGATGCGTGCAGAAGAGGGCGAGGCGCTCCGCAAAGAGATGTGCGAACGCATCGAGAGGATCGAATCCCTGGTTCCTACCATAGAAGCTGCTGCCGCTGGACTCGTTGACGCCTATCGCCTCCGTTTGCACAAGCGAATAGGCGAGTTGGTCAACCGGGATGGACAAGTAATCGAACTCGATCCTGCAAGGCTCGCTCAGGAGGTCGCATATCTCTCAGATAGAAGCGACGTCAGCGAAGAGATGGTTCGTCTGCGCAGTCATCTTAAGCAATTTCGC
>DATBSH010000033.1:0-7153 GCA_036559885.1 Pyrinomonadaceae bacterium | reverse complement strand
TTCCCAGTTCCCCTATTTCCCAGTTCCCCTATTTCCCTGTTCCCCTTTCCTGCTCCCCTCCCTGTTCCCCTGTTCCTCAAGCGCTCAGAACGTTTGCGTGAACCGAAAATGTAGCTGGCCGCGGTTGAGGCGAAATATTGCCGGCGGGCCATCGAGTTCGCCACTTGGACCGCGCTGTGGAATTAGAAATTCCGGAGGGTTGAGCAAGTAACCGTAATCAATAGCGAGCGCGCCGCCAAAGGGAGTCTGGATCCTGAATCCAAGACCAACAGTGTTCGCCCAATGGGCGCGCAAGTTTGCCGCATTGATGGCGGCCAAAAGGCCGTCCGGAGCAACTGCTGTGGTGTCTTGCTTATGAAACAGATCACCGACACGACGAAACACATTTCCTCCATCGTAAAACGGTACTGCCTGGAGCGCCTTTGTTACCGGTATTCGAGCTTCAAGATTGACGACGGCCAGGGCGTTTCCACCGACAGGCACCGTGAACGGATTCAGCACAACAAGTTTCTTATTCTGATCACGAAACAATCCTACGGGAATCACCACCTGGCGCGGACCGGCCTCCTCAAATCCAAAGCCGCGAAGCGTCGTCGATCCTCCTGAGAAGAATCTTTCACTGATCGGCAAAGTGAGATCGATCTCATCTATCTTTCCATTCCCGTCGCGGTCGCGAGGATTAAAAACATTCGCGAGCCCGAGCGTGGCATTTGCGGCCAGTACGGTACCGCGTAGACTGTTGACTTTGTAATAACGACGGTAAGTAGTCTGAAACTTGTTGAAGGAAACATTGCCGCCCAACTGCCGCAGGGCCACGGCGTAGTCTGCCGTGAAGAAGTCCCCACGCGTCGCATCTATTTGGTTGTAGCGACATATTTCACCGGGGCGGCCCGCCTCAGCGTCCTCCGGCGTCCGAGTCGCTGCGAACAAACCTCGCTCGCATCTTTCGCGCGTATCTCGCACAAATGACGCGCCGAAGCGAGATAACCGCACCGCGCGGTCAGGCTGCAAAATTGGCCTTATCAGAAGACTCTCTAAATTGAAAAGACGAACATCCTCGTAGCTGTAGCGCGCAAACACAATTGTGTGACTCCTCGGATCAAGGACGCGCTGGGTCTCGACCGCAGCCGTAAACCGATTGATTGTCGGCTCGCCGACTCCAGCGGCAAACTCGTCGATCGGATTTCCTTTCTCGTCGAGGCGCTGAACGATCCCAAAAGTTCCGCGATCTATCGCTGAGCGAAAAAAGCGGGTCACCGTTGAATCGCGCTGATACTGAACGGAGACAGCCAGCGGCGCAAACTGTTTTTGGCCAAATCTTGCAAAGCGCGAATCAAGATATTCAAACCGGAGCAACTGCTGCCGACTGCTAACGCGTAGTCGCATCGCTCCCTGGCGGAGTTTATTCATCAAGTTGACATTGCTAAACTCGAGCAGCCCCAGGGCCCCGGTGTCGCTCGAATAGCCGCCACCGTAATCCATTACGCGCGGTTTCTTTTCCTCAACATCGATGATCACGTCGCGTTTCTTAAAGCCGGAAGTTGTCTCTCCAGCGGGCTCGCTGCGGATGATGACCTGGCGATAAGCGTCTGTCAGATAGAGTTCGCGCTCGCTGTCGGAAATTCTATCCGCGCGGAGCACGCCCCCTTCGGCTAGAGGAATCGCGCGAACGATTGCGTCCCGCTTAGTGCGCTGTGTTTTTGCATCACCAGTCACGCCATTAACTATGATTCGATTGATGAAAACCTTGTCACCCTCGTTGGTTATTGAATAAACCAGGCGCACTTGTTCGTCGTCACCTTTTTTGGGAAGCTCCACAATGGAAAAATCGACCTGCGTGTCCACGTACCCCTGGCGCGCATAAAGCGCAAGCAGCTGCTCTTCATCCGCCCGAGCTTGCGAGCGTGCGTAGGGAGCGCCGATAACAGTTTTTAGCGCGTTGCGAATACGTTGGTCGGTATAGATCTTATTCCCACGAACCTCGACTCCGGCGATACGTGTCAGTGGACCCTCAGTAACGTTGAAAGTAATGATCAGATTGTCACCGTTGAGGGAGACGCCCTGACGAACTTCGACGTCCGCGCTACGGTAGCCCAAATCGCGCATGTAAGCGCGAATGGTCCGCCTGTCCTGTTCCAGCAGAGTGAGACTTGTATAACCACGGCCATAGCCCAGGAATGGAATTATTCCCAGGGCGCTCGCCTTTTTACTTTTCAAGTCAGCCGCGACATCTGCAAGCGTTAATCTCCTGGTTCCGGCGATCCGAATATCACTGAGGCGAAACCGCCTGCCGCGTTCTGTTTCGTAGACCATATCAACATTGTGATCATTCAGCGCTTCAGGATTGAGATTCTCGCAAGTTTCCGCCGTGCCGTTTGCGCCCAATTCAGGTATCGCCGGCGTGACAGTGCAAATCGCTGTGACTTCAGCAAAAAAGTAGCCTTCTTCCTGAAGTCTATTTTCCATCCTGCGTTCGCCCTCAACGATCGCCGACGCATCGATATTACCTTCACGCTTCACCGGCAAGAGTTCTCGAGCCGTTTTCTCGCTGATCGAATAATCCTTGATGACCACGTTGACTTTCGGCCCCATGGTTCCGGTCAAATTAATCGTTGTCTGATTCTGCTCCGAATCTCGCTCGACTCTGGCGTCGCCGAGCTGGGGCGCGAGGTATCCAAGATCGCTTATTGTCTGTCGAATACGTTTCACATCTTCGCCCAGGGCTGCTCGTGTGAAGGGAGCATTGGGCTGTAATCTCAGAGTTGGTCGCACAACTGCTGCGTCAAAGCCAGTGATGTTGATGTTGAAGGCAGCAACTCGGGATTGTTCACCGGGCGTGATTCGGTAGGTGACGGTAGCTCGCGTGCCACTGGCGTCGAGTTGTTCTACGGGCTCCACTGCTGCGTTGAAGTAGCCGCGATCTCTCAGGTAGACCTGGATCTCATCTGAGTTGTGAACCATTATCTGCTTCGAAAGCCGCGTGCCAGGCTGCGAGAGATTCAATCGGGCACGCAACTCGTCTGCCGCAATCGTACTTTCAGCAATAGGACCCAGCTCAATTCTGACCTCGCCAATTTGCACTTGTCGCTGAATCACGAATCGCAGACGAATGGGACCGCTCTTGTTTGTCTCAACAACTTCCACTCGCGCATTTGCCACTCGACCCGAATCGAATAGTGTCTGAAGCGATTCGCGCACGCGGACTGCCGAAAATTCTGTATTTGGAACAACCTTCAACAATGACAGGAACTCTGACTGGGCTGTAGCGTCAGGTGGAGAACCCTCAAATACGATCTCAATCGAGGTAATCACTCTGCCTTCGTAATTGTCTATGCCAGTGTCTGCGAAGACGCGAGCGCAAGCGATGCCGATGATGACCACAAGCAACAAAGATGACCAAAGGTTGCGCGAAGGGAGGGGCGCAAGAAGAGGGGGACAGCCAGGAGTTTTCCGTTGCTGTCGGGCATCTTGCCTTGTGCTTTCTGCTTCCGCCAGACCGTAATTTCTGATTCGCCGCTTGCTCTGCCCCATGCTCAAAACCGTTTCCTGAACCGAATCTCAAAACTGAAATTGTTGTTGCGGGCACTCAGTTTCTGCGTAGACGCCTGTTCGTACTGCGCAATGAAAGAGAGGCGGTCCGAAACGCGATATTGAAGGGCCAGTATTTGATTCGGGTCAGCGGTAACATTTGTCGAGTAGGTGACCGATAGGTCTTTGTTGATTTGTTTCCCCACAGTTAAACGCGCGGCTGGGGTTGATCCACTTCGACCACCGATTACAGGATTGATTTCGAACCGACTCAAGCCGAAGAGTTTGCTCGTGGCGCGCCGAGCCGGTGCGTTAATCAGCGCATCCGTCAAAAGGCTGGTCGCGGTCCCGAGACCCGACTGAGACAGTATGGAAGCGCTCGTGTCTCCTGTCGAAAGTTGACCGGTGGTAATCAAAGCGACAACATCTGCCTGCGGTAATGCGGGGTCAGAACTGACGACAGCCTGCGGTTGCGAAAGTGGCCCCGTCAGGGTAACGGTTACGCGATAACCACGAATCTGTGTCTCGCCCTGGATATTGACAATGGGGTCCGCATTCCGTCTCGCTGGCAGGTCCATCAAAGCGCGCACGATCTCGTAGCGATCGTAACGGAAATTCAGGGTACCGCTGGTCGCGGTAACTCTTCCTGAGATCACCGGGTCTTTAACGGGACCGTTAATTTGCAGGGAAAGCGATCCAACCAGATCGGCCAGATTGTTTCTGACTACGAGCGCGTTTCGGCCCTCTACTCTTAAGTCATTGAACAGGGCCTGCGAGAACTCAAATTCTGCTCCTTCTTCTATAGATTGCTGCCGAGAATTAATTAGATCAGCTAGCTCTATATCTTGCGTATATTCCGACCGACGCACATTGACAACACCACTAACTAGTTGCTGCCGTGATGAACCCCTGATCTCGAGATCCGCATCCACGGTCGAGCGGAAGTTTTCGGGAAACGGCACCGTCACAGCTTCGCCGTCGACCTTTACCAGGAATTCCGCGACTGTCAAACCGTCCAAGCGCGCACCGCCGGTAGCGGTGACTCGTCCGCCGCCCATTGTCCCGGTGAGCGATTCGATCTGGGCCTGATCGGCCGTGAATCTTACAAGAGACTTCAGATTCGATATCATCCAGCGCTCGTTACCCAGAAGCAGCGATAGCGAAGCTCCTGTGACGGAAGCCGTGCCGTTAAGTCGCGGCTGTTCGTAGCTGCCGCTGACGCGGATAGCAACTTCTGCCGTGCCCGAGGAGAAGACATCCGGCGAAAGTCCGTTGAGCACGCGCAGGTTTAGACTGCCATCCACGGTGAAGCTCTGTCGACCAGCAGTGCCAACTGCCAGAGTGCCGCCCAGCACGAGATTAGTTCCTGTTCCCGTAAATTGGGTATTCTCGAATGAAACTTCACCGGGGGAAAACCGCACCAATAGCGGCGTTTTAGCGTTGAGCTGAACATCTTCGACGCGGAAGCTGAGGTCCGAGAAGTTTGCAGTGCCTTGCAATCCGGCAATCGAGGGATAGCCATCCTCGTCTAAAAGATTGCCGCTGGCCTTAAGAGCACCCGTTGCGCTGCCTGAAAGCTTGACTGCGGTTTGGGGCAGAACAATTCCCAGCAGATTTGTCAGATCCGCATTGTTGAGGGTCGTCTCAATGTTCGCTGGCAACCGGTCATTCTCAAGATTGACTTGAGCTGTAATCACCTGGGATGGGCCAAGCACGCCAGTTGTTAGCGTTACATTTAGCAGTCTGTTTTCAGTTTTTCCTACCAGCGCCACGGTGCCGGCCGATCGGCCATTGATCGTCACGTCGCGACCCTGACCTTCAAAAGTGATCTGGTAACCCGAGACCTCGAACCCCTTACCTGAAACATGCGCCGTGAAACCAGCGGTACCAGTTATGTTTGCAAGCCCAGGCCTGCTAGTTAGGACTGCCAGGTGGTTAAGTTGCACTCCCTCAGCTCGGCCTTGCAGATCAAACTCTGTGCTGGTCGTGTCGAATGTACCGTTGCCTACAACCCGGCCGGCGGTAAGGCGCGCGTCAATGTTTTCGATGTTGACCTTTGAGCCGGTGAACGTTGCGCGCGCAACCAGGCTTTCGAGCGGCTCATCGCCGAGGCGGCCGGCGCCAAATCGGAGATCCGTTCTACCACTCATTGCGTTTGGAATCCCGCTGATCTTTATCGCACCGGAAACATCCCCTTGAGTGTTCCCAAGCTGGTCACGCGTTGTCTTGCTCATCGGAAGCGCCGCTACCAGACTGCCGGCGTCCACTCTATCCAGCGTCACATCAAGCGTAGTGTTGTTCTCGCCAGTGCGCGGAGCATCTAACGCAAACTGCATCCCACCACCGTTCCTTTGAGTCAAGCGCCCATTAGCGATACGGAGCTCGCTTTGCGTCATGCTAATATCAGTCGATAACGAGCCCAGATCGTTCCCGTTAACCAGCAATGAACCCAGCGAGACTCGACCATTCATGTCTGGCGAACCAAGCTTTCCTCTCAGCGTTCCATTGAATGCAAGCTGACCGCCAAGTTCCAGACCGTAGCTTTCCATTTGTGCCTCAACGTCGGGTAATAGGCCCGACGAAATCAGGACCCTTTGCAGTTCAGTGGCGTCGGACGAATTAAGATCGACCTGCAGATTCGAGTCACCTGCAAATGAAAACTGTCCCAAGGCGCTTAGCTTGCTGGCAGTTGTTTGCAAGTCCAGGCGCTGGATCTGAAATAAGCCTCGCTCCGCTCGCAGGGCGACTGCTCCCGAAAGCGGAATACTGCCATTTCCGGCTGCTTCCGTCCCTGCAGTAAACTGCGTGTTCAACGATCCAGAAGCCTGCTTGAAGTCTGTGCCCGGAAACGCAAAATCAACTTTTCCGTTGGCTCTGCCAGCTAGCGGCACGGCAGCCCCGGCAAACGCGTCAAATGGACCAGCAATGTCCAATTCACTAAAATTCGCAGTAACGCGAGACGAGCCGCCGCGGGCGATAGCGATGCTGGCATTCCCATTTGCTCGACCCCTGAAAACATCGGCGGTGAAGTCGTTAAGTTGAATCTCGGTGTTAGTCGCAACCAGGTTCGCGTGTACCTGACCCAGATTCATCCGGCCCAACACGCCGCCCCCAATACTCAGATCGGCACTAGCGCGATAACGTCCGGAAGGTTCTACAACGAACACTGGTTTTGCCAGTTTCACGTTGTCTGCCTGGCCGTCTGCAAGCTTAATCGTACCGGCATCGATATCGGAGCTGGAGCCCTCAATTCGTCCCTGGCGCACTGTCAGACGCACTCCCGCGATATCGATGCTGCCCATCTGTGCGCCAGCCCCGTTCGCGCCGCCAACCTGCACGTCCCTTACGACTACACTCGTCACGCCCTGTTTGCTCACGACATCAATCTTATTTGCCGTGATGCCATTCACTCGTGAGTTAGAGGAGCTGATCGTTCCGGCCTTTATGCTTGATATTGTCCCAGTGGTTTGGCTGTTTTCATTCCTCACGCGCAGGTCGGAGGCTGTAACACCGTCCACTTTCGCGCCTGATGAATTGAGGCCGCTGGCCGTAAACTGACTTGACGAGGCTGTGAGCACGCGCTCTTTCATCTCTGCGCGCGCGTCCCGCAGAATCAGACCGACGA
>DATBSH010000032.1:0-6717 GCA_036559885.1 Pyrinomonadaceae bacterium | reverse complement strand
CAGAACCACATAGCCGTGAATCCGCTTCGAGCGTATCTGATGGTCCAAGTCAGCTCTTATCTCATCAATAGTCCGGCCATCCACGTCGACCTGATATAACTCAATCTTTCGGCCGCCAGGCGTCGCGAATTGAAACCTCTCAGTCAGGTTAGCGTTTTTGATGGCAGTAACATCTGGAGTTGCTTCTGACTGTGTGTCACTTGCCACTGCTTTGGCGAGATGCTGGTACAACTTCCCCGTTTGATCTACCACTGCAATTCGAACGGGACCGCCCCGGATGCCGAAAATCAGCGTCGGCACGATCCCAAAAAATGCCACCAACAGTGGCGCGAGTATTGTCATCAGGACAAAGAGCTTTGACCGTACACGCTGCACATATTCGCGCTTTACTATCGCCAGAAATTTCCTCATGCCGCTTCCGTGACCTTTTCAATGAAGATGTCGTGCAGGCTCGGTTCGATCATCTCGAACTTCGAAACACTCACATCGGATTCGACCAGTTTTTTCAGCAACTGTTGGGCACTGACGCCGGGCGCGAGCAGTACTTCCAGCTCATCGCTGTGAATCTCTACGTGAGTTACAAGACCATTGTTATTCAGCACATCATGGGAACCTTCGAGTCTCAAGGCGACAGCATTGCGACTAAAGCTTTGTTTGATCTGTCGCAAACTTCCATCAAGAATCTTTTCGGAGCGATTGATTAGACAGATATCGTCACAGATCCGCTCAGCTAGTTCCATTTGATGTGTCGAGAAAATGATCGTCTTTCCTGCTCGCTTTAAATCGAGGACGACCTCCTTCAGCAGTTCAACATTGACTGGATCAAGGCCGGAAAAGGGTTCGTCCAGAATTACAAGATCAGGCTCATGTAGAACAGCCATAATAAATTGGATCTTTTGCTGCATCCCCTTCGAAAGATCCATCGCTCGTTTCTTTTTCCACTCCGTCAGTTTCACGCGTTCCAGCCACTCATCAATCCTCCGATCGATCTTCTTGCCACTCACATTCTTCAATTCAGCAAAAAACTTCAGTTGATCACCGACCTTCATCCTCTTGTAGAGCCCGCGTTCTTCTGGGAGATAGCCGATCCTGTCCTGCAGTTCGGGTGTGATGTGTCGGCCGAAAAGTTCAATCGAGCCGGAGTCAGGACCAGTTATGTTGACGATCATGCGGATCGTCGTAGTTTTTCCGGCTCCGTTGGGGCCGAGTAAACCAAAGATGCGGCCGGCCTTAACTTGCAGGCTTAGATCTTTGACAGCCGTAAACTCTCCAAAGTTCTTTCGAATGGAATTTAGTTTTACTGTGATATCGCTATCGTTCATGAGCATAAAAAGGGGAAGAGGGAAAGAGGAGAAAAGGCGAAGAGGAAAAGGATCTCATTTGTATCTCTTCCCTTTTCCTCTTTCCCTCTTCGTTCTTTCCGTCTTCCCTTTTTCCCTTTTCAACCTTTCCCCTCTTTCCCTTTCCTTTTACGTCGTTTCCCATTGCCACAAACCATATACCTGATACATAGTTAGTCCCACGCTCCCAGCGGGTTAGTTTTTTATGGTAGCCGTGACCGAGCTTTCGTTTTTGGTCAGTAGAGACCCATGAACGTACAGCCTAACACGCGACGCTCCCGGTACATTCTATTTCTTTGCGTCATCACGCTTTGGTCCTCGCCGGTCGCCCAGGTAACACCTAACCAGAATCGACAAAACCCCGTACCACAGAAGAAGGAACCTCAGAGTCAACCGCCACCGGCCCAACGACCATCTTCACAGGAAGAGGTTGTCAAAGTCTACACAGAACTAGTTCAAACCGATGTGATGGTATTCGACAAAAAGGGTAGGTTTGTAAATGGCCTAACACGCGATGATTTCCAATTGAAGGTTGACGGCCAGCTGCGACCGATTCAGTCGTTCGATCTAATCACCGCCGGGAGTAACGAGGAAGCGCAACTCGCCGCCGCAAGAGGTGGAGCATCGAACAATGTGAATCCGAGATTCCCCAATCGCCCAGTGCCATTAGACCGTGGCAGAACCGTGTTCTTCTACGTCGACGATGTTCACTTGGATGGCCCAGCGATGAGCGCTGCCCGAAAGGCAATCTCAGACTTCGTAGACAAGGAGATGGGACAAAACGATCAAGCTGGAATTGCCACGGCTACGGGTCAAGTCGGCTTCCTGCAGCAACTAACAAGTAATCCGACCGTGTTGCATGAGGCGATTGAGCGCCTAAAAGTTCAGCGCCGCTCTCCTCTTGATGCCGATCAACCGCCAATGAGTGAATACGACGCGATGTTGATAGATCGCAACGACTCTCACGTACGCGAGTTCTTCATCGATGAAACGATCCGGCTGAACCCGGGCAGCCCGCCCATGTCACGAGAGGTTGCGTCAAGCATTGTTCTCGGTCGGGCGCAGTCAATTCAATCGCAGGCCGGGTTCTACAACACCTACATGTTATCAGGCCTCGAGAATTGGATTCGTTCATCGGCGACTTTACCCGGACGAAAAGTTCTGTTTCTGTTATCCAACGGATTTCTGATTGAAAACAATCGATCCGACTCGATAATTCGAATGCAAAGAATCACTGCGGCAGCCGCCAAGAGTGGCGTTGTAATCTACTCCCTGGATGTTCGTGGATTGGTTACCGAACCCGGCGACTTGTCGCGTCAGAGACCGTTCGATCCGATGAATCGACTACAGAGCACCATCACCGGTGAGTTGACGGCAACACAGGATGGAATGAATGCCCTTGCGAGGGATACAGGCGGCAAAGCAATTTTCAATACAAACGATCTTCGGCAAGGCGTGAGCAATGCAGTGAAGGAAACTTCCACCTACTACTTATTGGCTTGGAAGCCCGATTCCGAAAGTCTAAAGTCTGGACGATTTCGCAATATCGATGTCGCGATTGCAGGAAGACCAGATTTAACTGTTCGCGTCCGTCGAGGGTTTTATGATCGCGATCCGGCCACGACACAGAATCCAAACGACTCGAGCAAAACCATTGCAACCAAACTGCGCGAGGCGATTGTTGCGACCTTTCCCAAAAATGATCTGCCGATATCTCTCAACACTGTGTACTACGACGTTGCAGCTAAGGGTCCAACAGTTTTTACTTCGATCCAAATCCCGGGCGAGTTCATGACGTTCGGTCCCGCGAATGCGAAGATTCAGGCAGTGGTCGATGTAACGGGGGTCTTTTATAGCCTTCAGGGCGAACCGATAACTAATTTCGGGGAGCGTATTGTTACTACTGGCCCAAATGCAGAAGCAGCTAAAGACTATCGCCGGGATATCACTTATACCTATCCCGCCGCAGTTAAGCCTGGTTTGTATCAGGTGAGAGTGGCTGCACGCGACGATTTAAGCGGCCGAATCGGCACCGCGCACTCCTGGATAGAGGTTCCCGACCTGAGTAAGAAACAGTTGGCGATGAGCAGTCTGCTTCTCGGTGAGCGGACGCAGGCGATGATGAATGTCAACGTCAAAGAAGATACGCCGATAAATCAGACTGCCAGCAAACAGTTTAGGCGCGAATCCAATTTGCGATTTCTGGTCTTCGTTTACAACAGTCAACCGTCGACTACAAACGGAAAGCCTGATGTGTCTGTTCAGGTCCAGATCGTTCGAGACAATCAACCGGTAATTACCACCGCACTTCGGAAATTGCTTACCGACGGAGTAGCTGATCTCACTCGCCTGCCCTACGCGGCTGAAGTTTCGCTAAACACGTTGCTGCCGGGACGGTATATTCTGCGCGTCACGGTTATCGATCTAGTATCGAAGCAAAGCACGTCACAGCTAACTCATTTTGAGGTTTACTGAACGCTCTTGCCGCGTCCCTGGAAGCCGACAAAAGAACAATTAATAGCAGCCGAATCTAAAACGGTTCGGGATGTAATTGCTCCGGACCTCCGAGTTCTGTTCTGCGGCATAAATCCGGGACTCTACACAGCCGCTGTCGGCCATCACTTCGCACGACCGGGCAATCGGTTCTGGCCAACACTGCATGCTGCCGGGTTTACAGACCGCCTTCTGTCTCCATTCGATGAACGTGAGCTCTTAAAGTCGGGTTATGGAATCACCAATGTTGTTCCACGCGCGACTGCGTCGGCTGATCTTCTGACGAAACTTGAAATCGTCAGAGGCGGTGAGCAACTGCGAAAGAAAGTCTTCCGCTATAGACCAGCTATACTGGCGGTGTTGGGAGTCGGCGCATACCGCGTCGCTTTCGAACAGCCAAAAGCGTCAGTAGGGCAGCAAGAAGAATTGATTGGAGCAACTGCAATTTGGGTGCTTCCAAACCCGAGTGGTCTGAATGCAAATTACCAAGCTAAGGATCTGGAGCGTTTATTTCGGGAGTTGAAAGATGCAGTGGCAAAATAGTCAGTACCGTAACGCGGTAGCGTCGTGTCCAACCGCGCGCAACCCTCAACTTGGTGGAACGATAGTCAGTATCCCGACGCGTCGGGATAGCGTGACGGTACTGACTGTTTTGCCCCTAACGAAGCTCGCTCCCGTTCTGTAATTGAATTTTCAGCCTACGATGCGTATCGAGCCCTTGCTTGCTTTGCTTCAGCAGCTTCTATAGCCGTTTCGACATCCTCTATTTCCTCCGGCGGAGGCAGCACCGCTTCCATCCCCAGCGCGTCGATCCAAAGCTCACGCGCCCATCCTTGAGTGTGATAAAGGTGCTCGTCTTCTTCGTCCTCTACCTCTTCATAGGCCTCTTGCAGCACCTCAGCGACATCATCCTCTGAGCTCGAAGCCAGTTCCCCAATGAGTTCCCAGTTCAAATGATCCTTCGTTTCGGCGTGCACCACGCATTCACAGGCGACAAGTTGGGCCGCTTCCGGCGGTCCTTCGCTCAACGCTATTTCCATGGCGCGAACAAGCGATTGTCCGATATGACGCACGACTTTACGACCCGGCGTTTCCGCGTTCACGTCTAAATCCATCTCATGAATCACGTCGGAAACAACTTCAACGTGGTTCTGCGTTTGTTCTAGATATTTCTCCCACTCCTCTTTCAAATCCTCGTTGAGAGCACAACGCAACGCAGTCTTGTAAACTTCCACTCCACCTATTTCCGTTTCCAGAGCCTGGTACAACAAATCTTCTACCTGCTTGGCAACGTCTGCGTCTTCCATAAATTCCCTCCCGTCGTTCGTTGATTTTTAAGACGTAGATTCGATGAGGACTGTGGCTAAGTTCTCACGAAAATAAGAAAATAAATGTCCGATACGCTTTAGAGCCTTTTGCAAAAGTCAATTGCGGTCCCAACTTCGTGTCATTTCGTGTGGATTCGTGGATCGGTTGTTCGAGCCAGGCAGTAAAAGCGATCCACGAATCCACACGAAATGACACGAAGTTCCGATGCGCGACTTTTGCAAGAGGCTCTAAAGCGTATCGGACATTCAATTAGAGATACGACAGCCACCAATCGCGCCTTCGTTTCTTCACACCGGCAAACCATTTACAAAGGGGATAAAGGATCAAAACGCCGCTGATCCATGCGAGGTACACGACAGCCAGATTGAACCCGGTGCCTTGTGGAGGACCCGCAAACCAATCTAAAGGCGTTTGGAACAACCACTTCAAAGGTTTTCCGAAGGCCCAATGCAGCAACACCGCAATGGCGTGTGCCGTAAACCACTGCAGGATGTAGAAGAATAGTGGGACACGTCCAAAAGTTATAAAAAACTCGCGCACGCGTCCCGCAATCGTGTCCTTCGGAGCCGGTGTTCCGCGTTCGAAGTAGGCTAGAGCCAGAATCGCAGGGCCGAGAGTCATCAGGAGGAATAAAAGCGATGGCGGATACTTTGTCGTATTAAGGAATGACAGGATTGTGAAGACGATGTTCTTTTGCTGCGACCACTTTTGCGGGTCACCATAGAAGTCAAAGAATCTGAGCACTACAAAGGTGAGGATTGTCGCAGTGCCGATGCTCCTTAATATATGTCGCCGATAGACAGCTCGCTTCTGATATAACATGCCAAACGCATATCCCAATGCCATTACACCGACCCACGGAATGATCGGGTACAGCACGAGAACGATGGGGCTCGGGAAGCCCGCAACCGGGAACCCCTCGAACGGTTGATGAAGAAGCATCCAAATCTTCGCACCAACTCCAGGCACAGGTGTTCCAGGTCCACGCCAGCTTTCCAGACGAAAGCTCGGTCTGTCGAGTAGATTGTGAAACGCGACCATCAATCCACCAAAGACAGCTACGAGACTCGGTGGCAGGTGGATTAGCGCGGCTAATACAATCATCGATACGCCGATTACCCAGATCACCTGAAACATCCCTAACATCCTGTAATCAAAGCTGAACGTTATGCCGAGCCGAACAATAGTGATCTCCAGAACAATCAGCCATAAGCCACGGGTTACGAGAAATTTGGACAGCTCACGTTTCGATTTTCCACGTGCGTATTGGAGGTAAGCGCCGGTGCCCGCAAGAAAGACGAACGTTGGCGCGCAGAAGTGTGTGATCCAGCGGGTAAAAAATAGGGCTACATTTGTTCTTGTGGGATCAAGTGGGTCAAATTGAAAGGCTGCGTTATGAAGAAAGTCCCTCGTATGGTCCAACATCATGATGACCATCACGATGCCGCGCAGCAGATCAATCGAATCAACACGTGTACGTTCGGGCTTTACAGGATCTTGCAGGTAGTCGGCAGCAACGTTAGCAATGTTCTGCCGTCGAAGCGGTTGGGGGAAA
>DATBSH010000031.1:0-6650 GCA_036559885.1 Pyrinomonadaceae bacterium | reverse complement strand
CGTATCGCTCGATGACCTGAGCATACCTCTGCTCGGCATCGGCCCACTGCTTATCCATCAAGGAGATCCTGGCTAGGCCCATCTCCAACTGAGAGCGAAATTCGTTCTTCGGCAGGTAACCTTCTATTCGCCACCTCTCGTCTCCGCTCGAGTCCATGATGAGCACCGTCGGCGTCCAGACAGCGTCAAAGCGATGGAAGTAGGCAGGGTGTTCCTTGATGTGGGCCTCGACAGGAAGGAAATTCTCATTGATGAAGGTCGAAACTTCATCGTCGGCGTAGGATTCGGCCTCCAGCCGAACGCACGCGCCTCAAGCCGGAGCAGCGCTGAAGTCGAGCAGCAAGGGCTTCTTGTCAGTCTTTGCTTGAGTGAGTGCCGCATCGGCGTCTTTGTTCCATTGAACAGCCATTTTCAGAGCCTCCTTAAGACTAAATCAAACATAGTGATTGTACCTCTTTATCCACCACGAAGCTGTCTAACGCCGCTGCGCGCTCAGGAATTGTGAGGACGAAGGATCGATCAGAATGGCCACCTAGTTCATATCTCTCTAGACGAGTTATGAGTCCGAGACTAATGACTGACCTCTATCTAGCTCGCTCAGCCGCTCAGCAGCATACCGCGAGCGCGCTTGCGCATTATTTTCCAAGCCGTGCTCGTTACACCAGAGAATCAACTTCTCGCTATCGAGATCAACCTTTTCGACTCTTAGCCCAGTAGCTCGGAGCGCCTTTGCCTTTTCTTCCGCTGACTGCAACCACTCAATATAGCTATCTTCAAATTCATCAGCATCAACTGCAATGTCCCGCACGCGCTTCCACTGTTCGGGCCGGTACCAAACAATTGCAACGACCACTTCGTCTTGAGCTTTGTTAGTGACTTTCATACCTGCACTTTATAGCACATCAGACTACTATCTTTCCCGAAACCACTGCACTGCCAACTCAAATCGTGATTCTTCGAAACTTGTAACTTCCATAGGAATCAAAAGAAATCTAGCATTTGGCTTCAGCGGCGGCCTGTGTTCCTGATCTTTAAGCTTTTCGCTCCAGAGGAGCGAGATGTTTATAGCTACGAGCGGGGTACCCCAAAGGTCTCGCTCCTTTAGGAGCGAAACCCGGCAGCGGAACGATTGCTCGAAACTGGCAAAGGCGGTTCCGCTCCTACGGAGCTTAGGAATAAAGAAGAGGGCTGCCAAGCTACAAACATTTCGCCCCTAATGGGGCGAAGCGACAAGCAATGTTCGGTTGCACTTCCAAGTTGAATTCGCGTCTTTCAGCCCGGGTTCCATTTTTCCCCACTTTCTCAATGATAGATTGTCATTATCATAATGGTTGGCACGCAACTCACCCCACGCTGTTTGTGTCAGTTCTACAGCGTCAAGATTTGCCGCCAGCATTCCAAATCTAATGTTTCAGCAGCTTGCTAAAACGCGAGCGAGATAAGCGAGGTTTGATCTTTAACTAGGATTCGCCGCCCAAACACCACGGGGTGCGCCCACGTTGGCGTGGTGGCAACGGTGTATTGAGCCGCGGGTAGATACTCTTTCGCGTCTGCAGGAAGCACGACCAGATTGCCGTCGTTGATGAGGAGTACGAGGAATTTCCCTGCAAGGTTGAGAATTGCCGCATTCTCACCCATCCTTCCCGGGCCTTGCCAGAGCGTTTTGCCGGTGTCGGCATCGACGGCAAAGAATTGCCCCTTCTTGAGCGGCGACAGTCCGAAGAGCGTATTCCCCACCAGCACGGGCGAATTCAAATACATCATGTTCTCTTTGTTGTTCCACACTTCTTTCGGCACAAGACCAGCTCCTTGCTTTTCTAAGCGAATAGCAGTTAGTCCCTGACCTTCTCTAGAGACGACGACCAAGTCTTTGTATGCGACGGCGGTTACTGAGTTTTCGTCGTACTGGCTCTTCGCCGGAAGCTTCCACAAGTTTTTGCCGGTTTTGACTTCTACCCCGATAACGTTTCTCTGCGTGGAGGTAATAACCTGGCGCACGCCGGCAAGATCAACCACTATCGGTGAGGAGTAGGCTGGGCCATCCACGTCATTTGACCACTTCGTAGCTCCCGTTTCGGGATCGAAAGCGGTCAGGGCACCCTTATCATGCCCGCCGACGTGTGCAATCAAAAGTCCGCTATCGATCAGCGGAGACATGGCAGTACCGAAAAGCGGCGAAGTCTTAGGATATTCGTTCGAGAAGTCCCGTCGCCATTTCAACTTTCCTGTGCGTGCGTCGTGGCAGGAAAGAACGCCGCTGATTCCAAATGTGTAGACGTTGCCCTTATAGACGACCGGTGTCGATTTAGGGCCTTTGCCGTGACCGACGGCTGCCGGGTGCATTTCGTAAGCGATTGGTTGGCTCGATCTCCAAATCTCTTTTCCGGTGACCGCATCCAGGCTAAGAAGTACTTCTTCTTCACCCTGCCGCGCGAATACATAAATCCTGCCATTTGCGACCACAGGCGAAGAGTGGCCCACGCCAACGGTGACCTTCCATTCTTCTTTCAGAGTTTTCGGCCACGTTTGCGGGACTGAGACGTTGCTCACTTTTGCGTCGCGGTTAGGTCCCCGCCACTGCGGCCAGTCTCCGTTGGTCTGACCGACTAGTCTAACGGACAAACAAACAAGGATTATGGCGAGGCCGAGAGGAGTGTACTTCATGATGGATCTCCCTTAATTGGCTGTTCAAGCAGTTTAGAGTACAAGCTTTAGCTTGCTGCTGCCGTAACCACGCAACCTAAAGGTTGTACTCCGAACTGCCAGCTTTGCTCAAGCAGTTTAGAGTACAAGCTTTAGCTTGCCGCTGCCGCAACGACGCAACCCTAAGGTTGTACTCTGAACAGCGGTGACTGGTCACCGCACTCCAAATCAGAACAGGAGTTTAGCTCCAAACTGAATATGTCGGGGATCGCGTGCAGATGTGATCTGGCCGAAAGTAGGCGACCCCAGAAAATTGTCCGGCAAATTGAAGTTTGGATGATTGAACAGATTGAAAACCTCGGCGCGGATTTGCAGATTGATGCGTTCGGAAAGAGAAGTGTTCTTGACCAAAGAGGCATTAACATTCTGAAATCCGGGTCCCTCCAGAACGTTTCTTCCGGCATTGCCAAAGGTTCCCCGGGCAGGAAAAGCGAAGGCGCTTTGGTTAAACCATTGTTGGGGTGAACGCTGACCCAGATTCGGGTTCCCCACGACATTAGGTCGATCATTAGCGCCAAAGCCAAGAATGGAGCGTCCTGTGCCGCTGTTGTCGATCTCTGATAGCAACGCCACTGTAAACGGTCGGCCTGTTTGCAGAGTAACAATGCCGAAGGTTTGCCAACCACTCAGGAACGTCGAAACCCATCCAGACTCGTTGAGGTAACGACGGCCCTTTCCGAACGGTAGATCGTAAGAGTAACTCGCCGAGAGACGGTGGCGCCCGTCGAAGTTTGAGCGCCCGCGCTCAGCGCGGACGTCGTAACTGTTCTGGGGGAAGTTTGGATCGCCGGCACTACTAAAGAAGTTTGAAGCGTCGTCAATAGATCTGGACCAGGTGTAAGACACAAGTGCCGCCAGGCCTTGAGACAGTCGCTGTTGGAACCGCAACTGCAGACTGTTGTAATTCGAATTCGCACGCGATTCGAGCAAGTCAATATCATCAAACTGCGGATTCGGACGCGGCACAAAAGGCAGGCCCGGAGGCAGCACGCTTGGTTGAGGTTGATTGATGTCGCGCGCCGTCAGAAGCTTTGTTCCTTTAGAGCCAACGTACGCGATCTCCAGGATACCCTTGCCGGGGAGTTCGCGCTGGACGTTCAAGTTCCAGTGCTGCATGTATGCCGTGCGCAGGTCGCGTTGGATCGCGAGCGCCGAGTCAGGAAGCGGAAAAGGAAAGAACGCGGGAAACGGATTGTTTAAGGTCAACGGCAAACCCGGCAGCGAGAAGAAGATGTTGTTGTCGAAGAATGGAGAATTGAAGTAGAGCGCTTCACCGGGCGCCAGCGGCGACTGATCGTAGTAGACACCATAACCTGCCCGCACGACCGTCTTTTGATCATCACCCAGAGTCCAGGCGAAACCGACACGTGGTGCAAAGTTGTTCTTGTCCGGCGCAAACCCGCCGCGAGGAACGCCGTTTGTGCCTACGCGCACGAGAGTTCGAGTCGCAACGTCGTACACATTTGCGCGGTCCGCGGCATCTACCGGCGGCGTGTTGTACTCGTAACGCAGCCCTGCATTAAGCGTCAGCCGAGGTCGAATTCGAAAACTATCGTTGATGTAGAAGTTGTAGCTATGGGTACGAAGATGTTGCGGGTTATCAACGCGCGCAACGCTGGTAAGCAAGGGAAATCCGAGCAGCAAATCGGCCAGCGCATTGCCTGAGATTTGCGCGAACGGTGAGAACTGCAAGCGACCGCGTGATTCAACATCGCGAAAGGCGTTTTGCTGTGCGAAACGCAAGTCAGCGCCAAACTTAATCAAATGATTGCCGCGCACATAGTTTGCAGCTTCGAGAAGTTGATAGACATTCGTTACGCTGTTTTGCGGATTGTTGCCTTCATCTCCTAACGGGGAAAACCCTGTGACCGTGATGAAACTTAACCCCGCATCACGGGCATTTGGCGAAATGACGGGCAAGCCAACATTCGGGTTGAGGATGCTGGCTTGTTGCGTAACCGATGAAGCTACTCGACTCAACGCTACTCGCGTTTCATTAACGAGGTTCGGCGTGAAAACGTAGGTTAGGCCCGCCATCGCATTCTGGCTCCGGCGCTTAACGGTGTCGCCAAATCCGGAAACAACCGAAAAGCTCGGGCCGGTGAAGGGTTCGAACAGGTTGCGGTCCCCGAAGCTGTAACGGAAAGTCAGGTCCGCCCGATTGGTTAATCGGTGATCAAGCCGGGCGTCAAAACTGTCATTGCGGTCGCGTTGCGTCGGCGAAGAAACGAAGTTCTGAAACGGAACACTCCGATTTGGCAAAGGGTAAAGCGCAGCGATGGCGTGACCCACGGCGTTAATCCGCGTGGGATCGATCACCCCGCCGGGAAACGGCATTCCAGTGAACGGATCAATCGGCGCCCCGAAAAAACTCTGAGAAAAGTTGCCGGCGCGCTCAAGCGCAGTCGGTACATTCGTAACGCGAGTGATGCCTTCGCGAGATCGCGTGCCTTCATAGTCACTGAAGAAGAAGGTACGATCGCGTTTGATTGGACCGCCAAGCGATACGCCAAACTGATTACGTAGATACTTGGGTTTTGGCTCGCTTGAAGGGGCGAAGAAATTGCGCGCGTCTAAAGCGCCATTCCGGTAAAACTCAAAAACCGAACCATGGACGTCGTTGCTGCCGGATTTCAGAACTACGTTAACCTGCGCGCCCGGGTTACGACCGAATGCAGCATCGTAGCTGCTCGTAAGCATTTCAAATTCACGAATGGCGTCGACGGGCGGCCGCACTCCGAAGGTGTTGAGTTTTGGATCGACGTTGTAAACGCCGTCAAGCAGAAAGTTGTTGCTGTCCTCGCGCGCACCGTTAACGCTGAAAGAAAAATCACCACGCACCGAACCGGCTGAACCCGGCGCCGCCGGCGCCGCGCCCGGTACTAGCAAACCCAACTCGAAAAAATTTCTGCCATCGAGCGGGAGGCCTGCGACCTGCCGGTTCTCAAGCACAGTACCAATCGACGGGGAGTCTTTCTTCAAATCGCTGGGTGTCGAAATGATCATGTACGGGTCGGTCTGGACTTTTTGGATTTCGAGTGAAGCATCAACTCTCAGTTCCTGGTTAACGTTGAGGACGATATGTTGTTGTGCGAAAGTAGCGAAATTAGTAAAAGCAACTTCCAGTCCGTATGAACCCGGAGATAGGGAAGAAATCGTATACTCACCGTCGCTGCCAGTGGTCGCCAAACGCGTTTCGTTGGTCGCTTCATTGGTCAGTTTTACTGACGCCCCGGCTATCACCGCCTTATTCGGATCGCTGACGGTGCCGCGTATCGTTCCCCGATGCGTTTGCGCGTTCGCCGATAACGCCAAGGAAAGGAGGACAAACAATAGGAAAGTTTTTGTGACCCGTGACATAGGTGCAACCTCTTACGAAATTTCGGAGACATTTCGAAACTTCGGAAACGAAAAGTTAGTGACTACGACTATTACTTAAAAATGTTTGAGCGTTATGAGAAAAGTCACCTCAAACGTTAGTCATGGCGAACGACAGCGTTAATAGATGCGTCTTACTGAGCAAAACTGATTGCTGGAACATACCCTCTTTAGACTACGTCTTGCATGACCAAACCGGGCGAACCGTTATGATGGGATCCTTTCCGATTTTGGTTTCCACCCTTTGACAGAAGAGTTACATTGTTACTCGGTCTCAATGCTTGCGCGAACCAGCATACCGGCGGGGCAAAGAATCCCGACGGCGCCGTGCCGGTCGCAGTTATTCTGACCGTCAAATCTCTCGATACCGGTCTTACGCGGACTACTACGAGCGAGAACGACGGAAGGTTCGTTTTTCCGAGTCTCAACGTCAGACTTTACAATTCGACGCCTAAATTGGCCGGGTCAGGTTAGAGTTTGCAGTGCGGATGTATGATACCGAACACGGAGTACAAAGACCAAAGTACAAAATTCCACGTTCTACAATTACCTTCAACGAGGTCTCCTCT
>DATBSH010000030.1:0-24436 GCA_036559885.1 Pyrinomonadaceae bacterium | reverse complement strand
AATCTACTTTGCGAACAGCGGCACGCACACGCTGCGGATTCAGGTACGGGAAGACGGGTTATCGTTGGACCAGATCGTGTTGTCGCCGGCGACCTATCTGAACGTGGCGCCTGGGGCAGTGGTCAATGACAACACGATTCTCCCGAAGTCGCCGTAGGTTCAACTGATTAAAGTGTTAACTATGGATTTGGACGTTGTCATTCCAACTTACAACCGAAGCACTTTGTTGAAGAAGGCAATCGATAGTCTTCTACGCGCCCGAGTACCTTCTGGGCTAACGGTGAAGATCACCGTTGTGGATAACAATTCCGTTGACGATACGAAAGCCGTAATAAGTGAGGCAAGCGCACAATCAAACGGTCGGGTCGCCTATGTGTTCGAGAAACAACAGGGAAGGTCGCCTGCTCTTAATGCCGGCATCGCAGCGTCGACTGGTGAGCTAGTTGGGTTTATCGATGACGATGAGGAAGTAGACGAATCTTGGTATGAAACAATCCTGCAAACTTTCACAGAGCATAAAGTCGACTTTATAGGTGGTCCCTACGTGCCTCGATTTGAAACTGAAATCCCGGCGTGGTTGCCAAAAGATCATACGGCAGTTGTAGGAATTGTCGACGGCGGTGACAAGGTCGTTCCGTATGATCAGAACTATCCAGGTATCTTGATGGGCGGCAACGCTGTTTTCACTCGCGAGATGTTGAATCGTGTCGGACCGTATGCGACATACCTTGGTCGAACCGCGAAAAGGCTCCTGTCATGTGAAGATGAAGACATGTATCAGCGTTTACATGACGCCGGAGCTCGTGGGCTCTACATACCTCAGCTGATCATCTACCATTTCATTCCACAGGAAAGGCTTACAAAGCGTTACCATCGCTCTTGGTGTTTCTGGCAGAGTGTTTCCAGTGCAGCATTAGACCGTGTGCGGCCGAAACCGATAAGTTACATATTGGGAGTTCCGCGGTATCTTTATGGACGAGCCCTTCGCGCAACATTGAGGTTGGCTAACATCCGTCACAAAGAACCGTCATCACGGTTCTCGAATGAACTATCGTTATGGGAATTGGCCGGGTTTTTTTACGGGAAACACTTTTACAGGCCGGACGCATAGGCAGCGTCGTTTTGTCCACTTAAGTGGGAGCGGCGACTGATTAGCGTTATTTATTCTTTCAAAGACTATGTGCGGAATTGCCGGATTTGTCGATTATTGGGACCAAAAGCCCGACACTGCGCTGTCGCGGCGTGAACTGCTCCACCAGATGTGTGACGTCATTCGTCATCGTGGCCCCGACGACGAGGGATTCTTATTGAAAGATGGCGTAGCGCTCGGCATGCGGCGTCTGTCCATCATCGACTTGGCGGGCGGTGCCCAGCCAATTTCGGGTGAAGATGGCTCAATAACAATCGTCTTCAACGGCGAGATTTACAACTTTCACGAAGTGCGAAAAGACCTTGAAGCTCGGGGCCACCGATTCAAGACCAACTCAGATACCGAAGCAATAGTTCATGCGTATGAAGAATATGGATCCGATTGTGTCAACGTACTGCGAGGGATGTTTGCGTTTGCGATCTGGGATGACAGCGCTCGTCAGGTTTTCATAGCGCGGGACAGGGTCGGCAAGAAACCTCTTTATTACACAGTAACACCCAACCGTACTTTAGTATTCGGCTCGGAGCTCAAATCTTTACTGCTTCATCCTGATGTGAAACGCGATATCGATTACGATGCAATCGATGCGTACTTCACACTCGGTTACATTCCGGATCCTCAAAGCATATTCCGTAATGTTTACAAACTTCCGCCAGGTCACTGGTTGACTTTCTCCGCGGGTGAAGTAGTCACGCGCCAATACTGGGATTTCGTCTTTGAACCCCGCAACGGAGAACGCGCTGAAGACTATTTGGACGAATTGCGGGCGCTTCTCGACGAATCTGTACGCCTTCGTCTTATCTCTGATGTTCCCCTTGGCGCCTTTCTTTCCGGAGGAATTGACTCGAGCACGGTAGTCGCGCTGATGGCTCGTCACATGAATCAGCCGGTTAAGACATTTTCAATAGGCTTTCATGAGGATAGCTACAACGAACTCAAATACGCGCGTTTGACGGCAGAGAAACTCGGTACCGATCATCACGAATTCTTTGTTACCCCTGAGATTTGCGACATTGTTGAAGAACTGGTCTGGCACTTCGATGAGCCGTTTGCCGATCCATCCGCCATTCCAACCTACATGGTTTCAAAGCTGGCGCGAGACCACGTTACAGTCGTCCTCTCCGGCGATGGCGGGGACGAGTTATTTGCGGGTTACACGCATTACGTGGTGCAAACGAACCGTCAAGCATTCTCTGCATTGCCGAAAGCGTTGCGCAAGGGGATCATTCATCCTCTCAGTTACCGACTACCACACGGTGCGTGGGGTCGCAACTATCTACACAACATTTCGTTGGATCCGATCGACCGTTACCTCGACAGCCTCTCGTACTTTACTGAACTAAATAGACCGTTGCTCTACACAGATGATTTCCGAAAATCACTGCAGAGCACAAACCAGGTAGCCAAACAATTTTCGAATTACAGCTCGCGCGTCCGTACGAAAGAGCCGCTCGATCAACTACTGTACATCGATAGCAAGACTTACTTGCCTGGCGATATTCTGACTAAGGTTGATCGCATGAGCATGGCGACATCTCTTGAAGTACGAGTGCCACTGCTGGACCATAAACTAATCGAATTCGTAACGACGATTCCCGCACCATTAAAGTTGGCTCACTCCGAAACCAAGCATTTGTTCAAATTGGCAGCAAAGGACTTAATTCCCGCTGAAATACTGACGCGCCCCAAACAGGGATTTGGAATGCCGCTGGAGGAATGGATTAACCGGCAACTGCGTGATCAAATACGAGAGATCTTGCGCGAACCTCGCACGCGCCAGCGCGGGTACGTTAAGACCGAATATGTAGATGTGCTTTTGGACGAGCATGAAAAGGGACGCCGTGATCATTCACAGCCTCTGTGGTCTCTCCTCCTTCTCGAGTTATGGCATCGTGAATATGTAGATCGAGTTCCGAGGATCGCGAAGTCGGCAGAACGTATTGAGTTGCCCGTTGGCGCGTAACGTGGCTAAGGGCGAGTGCAATCGACGTAACATTCTAGATTCAAAAAAGTGATGGTTTATCCTCCCTGAGAAATTCGCGTCTCAAAATTGCACTGACAATCGATTCCTTTGTCCAGCCTAATTGGGTGCGGAAGATCTGTCAGAGTGTTCTCGAGTCGGAGATAGCGGAGATAGTTCTTGTTGTTAAGGTCGCAGGTACAGGTAAAAATCACGAATCGCTAAGTAGTGGAGCCCGCCACCTCCTCTACAAAACTTACAATTGGCTAGACCGACGTGTTTTCCATCCGACTCCCGACGCTCTTGAATGGGTTAGCATCGAAGACCTGCTGACCGGATTGTCGGTCGTTACGATCGAAGGCTCCAGGCTAAACAGTGCTGAGATTGATTCAATAAGAAACCTCCACCTGGATGTCGTCTTGCAATTTGGCGCTCAGGAATTGACAGAGCAATTGGCCGGCCTTGCCCAGCATGGTGTCTGGTATTACTCGTACGCCTGTGAAGGATCTTCTCTGACACCAGTTTTGGGCTTTTGGGACGTGATGAATGAGCAGCCAGTGATGTCTTTGTCTCTCAAACGTTTGTTTGGGCAGCCCGCAACTGAGGACATCATTTATAGCTCGTCATCGCCGACACTCAGCAGATTCTCGGCACGCGTAAGCAGCAACAGCTGTTATTGGAAGTCTTCCGCGTTTGTTGGTCGCAAACTTGCGGACTTATATAAGGACGGTGCAATTGGCGGAAGGAGGAGTTCGGTTGAAGAAGTTAGCGGTGGATCTCCACAGATTCCGGGCAATGCCGCGATGTCGCGTCTGTTTTTCAAAGTGGGATTAAGGGGGGCTCAGCGAGCTTTCGAGAAGATTTCTTCCACGGAGCAATGGGTCCTGGCTTTTCGAATAGGAGATGGAGACAATGGGAATGGCAACGAATTCAAGTATCTCATTCCTCCCGCCGAGCGGTTCTGGGCAGATCCGTTCCCGGTAAAAGTTAATGGAAGGTATTACATATTCTTCGAAGAGTTTGTCGAGGCTGAAGACAAAGCTCATATTTCCGTAATAGAAATTGACAAAGACGGTATTACAAGTGGTCCCACTCCAGTGTTGAAATGTGAATTCCATCTGTCGTACCCATTTATATTCGAATGGCAGGGAAGTTATTACATGATCCCTGAAAGCGGCCAGAGGAACGTGGTGCAGCTCTACCGTTCCACTTCTTTTCCTTTTGATTGGGAACCGTGTCAGGTGTTGCTGGAAACAAACAGTCCGCTCGATGCAACACTGGTGGAAGCGAATCGTCGATGGTGGATGTTTGTAAACATTCAGGAGTACGGTACGCTGGTTAATTGGGATGAATTACATCTTTACTACGCTGAGAGCCCGCTGGGGCCCTGGCAGCCACACGCGCGCAATCCCGTCGTATCTAACGTAGAATCAGCGCGTCCCGCGGGTCGGCTGTTTTGGGTTAATAACAAGCTGTACAGACCGAGTCAGGATAGCTCGATACGTTATGGATACGGCCTAACGTTGAATGAGATTACTACTCTTGATCCAAATGACTACGATGAGAGGCAGGTAGAAAAGGTCTTGCCCGACTGGGATCCGAACATTCTGGGGATTCACACGCTCAATATCTTCGAGGACATTACTGTAATCGACTGCCTGAGAAGGCGAAGTTTGCTCGGTAACGAGAGGCTGTCGCCTCCTCAAATACCACCAAGGGTTGAAAACTTGCTGCACGAAGGAGTGACAAATAGGGCCATGTAACAGCGCCGCAAGCATTTTCGTTGTCTCGGACAGATTAGTCATATGGCCATGTCTCAGCTAACATTGAAAATGTCGTGAGTCGAACTCGCAATTGACTCAATCCCATTCGTAAAGTCAGAACATAACGGCCGCGGAGTTTTTGAATGTCGGAGAGATCCGAACAACTGGGCGCAATCAAATCTTACGAAGACGAGGCATCACCGCTCGTCAGCGTTATTGTTCCTGCGTTCAACGTCAGTGAGTTCATTAGTGAGGCGTTGAATTCGGTCCTGGCCCAAAGCTACCACAACTACGAGATCGTCGTGATCAACGACGGTTCTCCAGATACCGAAGCTCTGGAGCGTGCGCTCGCGCCGTACATGTCCAAGATTGTATACCTCAAACAGGAGAATCGTGGGGTTAGTGCCGCTCGTAACAGCGGGATACGTGTGGCACGCGGCTCTTTGATCGCATTCCTTGACGGTGACGACACCTGGCTTCCTAATTATCTAGAAGTGCAAGTGCAGCGAATAAAAGAAGATCCAACCATTGATGTCCTTTACCCAAATGTATGGCTTTTTGGCGACTCGAAAAGCGGCGAAGAATTCATGACAGCCTGTCCGTCGAGCGGCGAGGTTACGTTCGAGAGTTTGGTTTCGCAGGAGTGTAACGTGTCAAACTGTTCTATCGCGCGCCGCGAGACAATCATGCGTGCCGGGTTATTCGACGAATCATTGCGGAGCGTCGAAGATTTTGATCTGTGGTTACGGGTCATTAAACAGGGAGGTCGTATTGCCTATCACCGAGAAGTTTTGGCTCGCTACCGTCGAAGACCAGGAAGTCTGACAGCTGATCCAATATGGTTGACCGACCATGTTCTCGAAGTGTTGCGGAAAGTCGCAGCGAGATCAGATCTAACGCCCCAAGAACGGGAAGCGTTGGAGAAAAGTTACCAGCGGTTTGATGCCACATTAAAACTTCAAGAAGGCAAGCGCGCCTTCTTTTTGGGAGATAAATCAGGTGCGATAGAGAAACTGACCGAGGCCAATCGTTTCTTCCGCAATCGCAAGACCGCTCTTAGTCTAATGGTTTTACGAGTCGCACCGCGTCTGCTCCTGCGTGCCTATGATCTTCGCGATCGGCTTTATTTTCGGATGATCACCAAGTACTGACCCATCTCCGTATCTTTCCTTTCTGCTGATCAAGAATGGTAAAGCGAAATGTTCTTCAGCTCGTTCATGGCTTCATCGAAGGAGGGTCTGAACGCCAACTGATCCAAATGGCCGGGCTGCTACACCAGAGTGGCCATTACAACGTGTATGTGGGTTCATTGAGTGCCGGTGGGGTTTTACGGGGTGAAGTAGAACGACTGCAAATTCCCATAGTTGATTTTCCGCTTACAAGTTTTTACGACGGCAACATGGTCGTACAAACCCGAAGATTTGCCTCCTTCCTAAAACAGAACGCAATCGAAATCGTTCATTCACACGATTTCTACTCTAACGTTTTTGGGATGAGCGGTTCTGCCGTCGCGCGTGTTGGGGGAAGGATCGCCTCAAAGCGTGAAACAACAGGCACGCGTACCGGCGCTCAATCGACCGTTGAGCGGGGCGCGTTCCGATTAGCGCGCGCAATCGTCGCAAACGCCGAAGCCGTGAAGGCTCACCTGATCGCCGAAGGTGTTCCCAGTTCTAAGATTGACGTTGTCTACAACGGAATTGATCTGCAGCGATTTGGAACCATCGGAGACACTGGTGAAATTCTTCGGACGTTAAACCTGCCGGCTGTTGTTGGGCGTCCAGTAATTACAATGGTCGCTAATTTCGAGTATGAAGTGAAGGACCATCCAATGTTCCTGCGTGCGGCACGGCGCGTATTATCAGAAATTCCTGATGCCGCCTTCGTTATCGCAGGTGAGGGAATCTTAAAAGCACAAGCTCAACAAGTGGCCCACGAACTCGAAATCGCAGGCTCTTGTTTTTTTATTGGACGATGCGCCACGGTTCCGGATTTATTAGCGGCATCGGACATCTGCGTACTCAGTTCTCAGGCTGAAGGGTTTTCTAATTCCATTCTTGAATACATGGCCGCTGCACGCCCGGTGGTTGCGACCAATGTGGGTGGCGCGAGTGAGGCAATAGTTGAAGGTCACAATGGTTATTTGGTATCCGCAGGTGACGACGAGGCGATGGCTCAAAAAATAATTTCGCTAATACGCGAACCGAACCACGCGCGAACGTTAGGCATAAACGGGCGGCGTGATGTAGAAGAAAAGTTTTCCTGTGCAGCAAGGTTAAGTAAAACGGCAGCACTTTACGAGAGAGTACTGACCTGAATCGACGTTGTACGTTGTGCCCAAAACCGATGGTGAAGCATCGACTGTGAACTCGAACGTGCAAGTTGCTCAGAGCGAAGCAATCGAACGCGAACGCGAGCAACAGAGCTCTCGCCGGGTGAAAGTATTAATCGTTGCTCCTTCACTTGATATCTTAGGTGGTCAATCTGTCCAGGCTGAACGACTCTTCGATCGTTTGCAGACTGAGCAGTCGATACAAGTCGGACGGTTGTTCATCAATCCACGTCTTCCCGGCATACTGAGAAAGCTACAATCGATTAAGTATGTGCGGACTCTCACAACCTCACTTCTTTACTGCGCGAATCTTCTGAAGCACGTAAGGAAGTATGACGTCATTCATATCTTTTCTGCTTCGTACCTGTCGTTTCTCATCGCTCCGGCACCTGCGATCCTTGTGAGTAAGTTATATGGAAAGAAGGCAGTACTTAACTACCATAGCGGTGAAGCTGAAGATCATCTTACGAGATGGCCTCGCACAACGATTCCCTTCATAAGCCTCACGGACAAGGTGATCGTCCCGTCGGAATATCTTGTTAAGGTCTTTGCGTCGTTTGGGATTCCAGCACAGGCCATCTTCAATCTCATCGATCTCGACGATTTCGAATTTCGGGAGCGCTCACCTCTGCTGCCAGTATTCTTATCGAATCGGAATTTCGAAGTTCACTATGGAGTCGACTGCGTGCTGCGGGCTTTTGCTCTCATTCAACGACGTCTGCCGAATGCGTCGTTAGTAGTGGTTGGCGACGGCAGCCAGCGGGAGCCGTTAAAGAAACTGGCACGTGACCTCAACCTGACAGCGACGGTTTTTACGGGCCGGATTGAACACGAAAAGATTCAGGAACAATACTCGGCAGCTCACGTCTTCCTGAACGGCTCGAAGATTGACAATCAACCTCTATCTATCTTGGAAGCTTTTGCGTGCGGATTACCGGTCGTGACTACAGATGCGGGAGGAATACCAGACATCGTTATAGACGGCGAGACCGGCTGCGTCGTACCTACCGGTGACTATGAAGCACTTGCGAAACGAACCCTGGAATTAATAGCCGAGCCGCAAAAGGCGTTATCAATGGCCCGTCGAGCGCGCGAGGAGTGCGCCCGCTATACGTGGAACGCTGTTTGTAGGCAATGGGTTGATTTGTACCATCATCTCTCGCTCGAAACCGCAAAAAGAATCGAACAATAATAAAAGCCCTCCCTGCGTTGTCAGAACGCGTTATTGCAACAGAATCATCTCGAAAATGTTTTTTGACACTGCCCTTCCTCAGATGCTAGGGTCTGGTCCGGTTAGGGTGCGGGTACCTTTTTTGAGGCACTTCGTTCTTAATCTCGCCGCGTAATCCAGCCTTTTCTTTGCGCTGACGAGAAATCAGTTTCCAACCTTCGTTACCCGATTAAGAAAGTAAAAAGGAGAAGTAAGTTTTGCGTCGTAGAAGATGGCTCTTACTATTTCTATTCCTCTGTTCTTATCTACCGTTCTACACGACCTACCGCACAGCTGAATCCGCGAACCTGAAACCTACAAGGCCCGGATTGAATGCGGTACTCCCATCGACTGCGGTCGACTCATCGGTTTCAATTCGCGTGTTGAGCTGGAACATTCAGTTTGGCGAAGGCACAGATGCAGTAACCAACATTGACCGTACGGCAACCTGGATAGCGAATATTAATCCCGACTTCATGGGGCTATGTGAAGTGCCGGTCGAAATTGTTCCAACGCTGGTGACGTTGCTAACGCAGAAAACTGGTCAGGTCTGGTTTCCACACTTTGTTCCGAAATTCCCAGGCATTTCAGAAGGCAACCTTATTCTTTCTCGTCATCCGTTTTCATCTGTCAATGCGAGATTCTTAAGTGCCAACCGATCGGTAGCGGAAGCAACAATCAACGTGGGAGGACAAACCGTTAGTTTTTTCGCGACGCACCTTGATGATGCGGCGTCTTCCAACCGGGTTATTGAGGTAGGAGAAATAAAGAGTTTCGCGGACAACTTTCCCGAACCGCGTATCTTCACCGGCGACTTCAACGGGGGACCAGATACGGCTGAAGCGCTCTCGATGCAAGATACATATGCTGATGCATGGATTGAGAGCATGAATCGGGGGACTGCGGTTGCGTACCCCGACAATCCAGTCTTCATGCACACACGGACGCGAAGAGGCAGAATCGATTACGTATTTTACTCCCGGCAGAGTCTGCTTAGCATAACCGGGGCACAGGTTCCTGATAGTAGGGACCTTGGTAATCCGAATGTGGCGATCACGCTAGGCACGGCTGACGACCGCGGGGTGAGACCTTCAGATCACAATCAATTTATCGCGAATTTCATCCTGACGGGCGCAACGCCAACACCGACACCGACACCGACGCCAACTCCCACACCGACACCAGCGCCAGCCTCACCCCCAGTGCTTCTCGTAGATCCATCTACAAATCGCGCTGTGGCTTTGCATTCGATACTATTTACCCCTGAACCTTTTTCAATCGCGTCACCGCTCAACCCAGGCAGTGACAAGCGGACAAGGATTATTCTTTTTGGCACGAACATAAACCTGTTGGCAGGGGAAGACTCTTCCGCTGCTACTGTAAACGCGGTGAGCTCCTCCGGTGGCACGTATCAATTAGCGGTTGAATTTGTGGGCAAGGTATCCGGATTTGATTGGTTGTCGATGATTGAAGTTCGACTGCCGGATGATTCGTCTCTTCAGGGTGACATTTCTGTCAATCTTACAATCCACGGCGCCACGAGCAATAACGTACCGCTATCGATTAAAGCACCATGAAGAAGTCAACTGAACTCAATTCTTATTGCCGGTCAGCAAGCGTTGTCCGAGACGAGATTCAGGCGAAGTTGATCTCCTTCGCGAGTGAGATTGTTGCAATGCGTTTGCAAACCAATAATTTTTCTTTCGAATCGGTTACTAACTTTTGACAGCGAAGATGGACCGTGGTAGTTTGTCGCGGTCGCAGGTCAGTGCGGCGGTCCAGACGCATGAGCTATCGACAGAGTTGGGTTCATTTTCACTCCGGATAGCGGCTGGTTGGAGCAAGCTTCATCGTTCCAATCTATCCACGATCTCAGATCACTGAGATCGATTAACACGAAAACTTAGCGGCGCCGGCGAGGAACTTCGGTTCTTGATACGCCTCAGCTTTGTGGAGTTGGTCTATATCCGTTTTTCATGGCTATAGGCTTGTCGATCCTGAGACTATCCCGCTTAACGTATCGTGTGGCCTATGACCGTTGCGACAGAAAGCCACTGATACTCAGCCCGCTATTAGTTGCATTCAGTTTCATTGTCGCGTTTAGAAACCCACCCCATTTTTACTTGTTCGTATAGTAAGGAGCAGTCAATTGACCGTTCGATCCGTTACCCCTGTGTGGGCCTTGATATTTGCATTTATATACTTCGGTGCGGCGCAATCATCTTCAGCTCAAAATGTGGTTCTCTATGCTTCCCAGGCACAAGTTAGAGTAGGTAACTGGAATGTCGTTTCCGACTCGACCGCTGCCGGCAGCATGAGATTGGAGAATCCTGACGCCGGATCCGCGAAGATCGTAACCCCATTAGCGAACCCGTCGAGCTACGTAGAACTGACGTTCTTTGCCTACGCAGGCCAACCGTATCACCTATGGATGCGAGGCAAAGCGCAAGGCGACTCCCCGTACAACGATTCCGTTCACATTCAGTTCTCAGGTAGTGTTACGAGTTCCGGTGCGGCGATCTATCGAATCGGCACCACTTCGAGCACGGAGTTCAACCTGGAGGATTGCTACGCTTGTGGCGTCCAAGGTTGGGGATGGCAAGATAATGGATGGGGCACGGTCGGTCCCAATATTTACTTTGCGTCCACAGGCACCCAAACGATCAGAATTCAGCCACGTGAAGATGGGCTATCGCTCGATCAGATAGTTTTATCGCCTAGCACATATCTTTCGATCGCGCCGGGAGCTTTAAAGAATGATTTCACTATTCTGACTGCGGCCAGTGGAGCTCCTAGCCCGACACCAACTCCCACACCGACGCCAACGCCGACCCCCATACCGACACCGACTCCAACTCCCACTCCGCCACCAGCAGGTTCCGACATTGTGATTTGGGCCACAAATGTTCCTGCCAGCTCGATTCAGGGGGCGTGGGTAAAAGAAGCAAACAGCACTGCTGCCGGGCAGGTCGCACTGCATCATCCTGATTTTGGCGCGGCAAAAATCTCAACTGCTCTTGTAAGTCCCACGAACTACTTCGATGTCAATTTCAACGCACAGGCGGGGCAAGCTTATAGGCTGTGGATCCGTGGGCGAGCCGATGGCGATTATTGGGGGAATGATTCCGTCTTTGTGCAGTTTTCAGGTAGTCAAACTAATACCGGAACTCCTGCGTACCGCATCGGAACTACCAGTGCCTTGGAAGTGAATCTGGAAGACTGTTCAGGTTGCGGTCTTCAAGGCTGGGGCTGGCAGGATGACGGCTGGGGTGTAGGAGTCTTAGGGCCTTTGGTCTACTTCCAATCAACAGGAACTCAAACCCTTCGGATACAAACCCGGGAGGATGGGTTCTCAATTGATCAGATAGTACTTTCACCCGCAAATTATTTGACTTCTGCTCCCGGAGCGCTGAAAAACGATAATGTCATTCTCGCAAGTACTGTGGGGGGCCCTTCGGCTAATCAGCCTCCTCAAGTAAGTATCTCTGCGTCACCAACTTCAGGATCCGTTCCGCTGTTCGTCAACTTCACGTCTTCGGCAACTGACTCCGACGGATATATCGCGTCCTATTATTGGGATTACGGTGACGGATATTCTTCGACCGTTCCCAATCCGGTACATGCCTATAGCCAGGGTACGTTTACCGCTACTTTAACGGTAACTGACAACTCGGGTGCGACAAGCAGAGCATCCGTTCAGATAAGCGTAAGTGGCGCAGCGTCGCCGCCGCCCCCGAGCTCAACCCAGCTGCGAGTACTGACGTGGAACATAAGCTTCGGGGAAGGTACAGACGCAATCACGAACTGGGATCGTACAGCAACTTATATTTCAAACTACAACCCGGATCTTGTCGCGTTATGTGAAATGCCGCCTGATTCGATAAATGCGCTCGTGTCACTCGTGTCGCAAAAAACGGGACGGCAGTGGTTCTGGTATTTCGTTCCTAAATACGCTGGCTATCCCGAAGGCAACCTGATCCTTTCCAAGTTCAGTTTCGTTAGCACTAGCTCTCGGTATCTAAGTTATGAGCGATCGGTTGCGCAAGTCACGGTGACAGTGGGCGGACGGAACATCAACTTCTTCGCTACTCACCTTGATGCCTATTCATCAACGGCACGGTATCAAGAAGTAACCGAATTGTTGAGTTTTACATCTGGTTTTGGTGAGTCAAAGATTGTCGCGGGCGATTTCAATGCTGGACCAGACCAATCCGAGACTATCCAGATGACCAGTTCTTATTACGACAGCTGGATGGAGGCAATCAATATCGGAGCCGCCGTAGCTTACCCAGACAATCCTGTCTACCAGCAGACACGAACGCGAAGAGGCAGGATCGACTATATCTGGTACTCCCGCGGGTCGTCTAATCTTGTGCTAAAAGGATCGCAGATACCCGATGTTAGAGATCTAAACAATCCTAATGTTGTGATAACACTCGGTACGCTTGACGACCGCGGAGTTAGACCATCAGATCACAATCTGGTGATTACTAACTTCGAAATTCGATAGGTTTGAAGCTAGGGTTTGGCAGCTCTGAAGTTGTCGAAGACGACCGTTCCCGGTGCGTTGGATTCCAGCCGCCACGTGCCGCCTTTCAATTCAAAACTGACCGCGCTGAGTGGTATGGCGGAAGTGTTCCACGGCTCTGAGAATACGAGAGTCCATGCCCCGGGCGATCCCGCGTTCGACGGCGCCGTTTCAAAGATTACCTGCCCAGACACCGCATCATGACGAATTCGCCAAAAGGCGTGATTCGTTGCGTTGAACGTAATTGAAGCCAACGTCTGTTTAGCTCCGCCAATTTTGCGTTGAACGATCAGATTGCCGGCTTCCACGTACATTCGATAACAATTATCGACGTTGAGGCCGATGGTGTAGAACGCATCACCTGCAGTATTCGCGCTCGGCGCCTGGACCAATTGAATATAAGCGTAGGCGCCGGTGAAGTTATAAGAGTTGGTGGATCTTATGCCGTTGTAATGTGAGCCATCGGTATTCTGCTTTAATGGTCCAATTTCCAGCCTTTGAGTTTCTATTGTTGCGACGCTTGGATCAGTAAACCCACTAAATAGATTGTTCGCGACCCACACTGATGTGTTCAATGAGGCATCGTTGAAATCGTCAGCCAGCAACACAGTCTCGCCGCCGGGAATCGGATCATAAGTGAAACCGTTGCTCAGCGTGCCAGTTTGTAAGTCGGGATTTGTAACTACAACATTTACTTGTCCAGCTGCATGCGCCGGCGTGGTCGCTGAAATTGACGTGCCGGAATTTACAACAACACCCGTTGCCGCTGTTCCGCCGAAACTAACTGTTGCACCTGTGACGAAGCCCGTTCCTGAAATAGTAACGGCGGTGCCGCCTGCTGCAGTCCCTGAAGTAGGATTGACTCCGCTCAAGGTCGGGGCGGGCGCGGCAGCGTAAGTAAAGCCGTTAGTAAGAGTGCTGTTCTGTGCGTTCGGATTTGTGACTACAACGTTAACTGGACCACTTGCATGAGCCGGCGTCGTGGCTGTGATTGTAGTGCTGCCGACTACATTTACCGATGACGCGGCGGTTCCGCCGAAAGTCACTGTTGCCCCATTTCTGAATCCGGTGCCGGATATCGTAACGACAGTGCCGCCGGCCGCTGGACCAGATGTCGGCGAAATAGACGTTGCGATAGGTGCTGTGTTGGGAGTGGCGCCAAAGAACTCAGCCATATTTGGCGCGGTTGCAGCAGCGCCTGGATACGCGGTCAGACCTAATCCCTCTGCCATCATGCGCAGGGTACTTTCATGCTGGTAGACGGTTGTTGTTTGATAAGCCTGTTTCGCCTTGGTGCTGACCACAACCATGGCTACATGACCGCCGCCATTCTGCGTATCCGTATTGATTGATTCGTCAAACACGATCACCAGTAACGAGTTCTGAAAGGCCGCATTGGCGATAAGTGGATCGATGTTAGTTTTCAGCCACTGGTCGGCTGCAGTGATCTTGTCAGTATTCGTACACGAGGGATTACTCGGTGGACAATCGTGCGCGTTATTCAATTGATTGGGGATAATGAACGAGTAATGTGGCAACTGATTATTTGCCAAATCCGTCACGAATTGCGAGAACGGAACCAGGTTATTGGCCTGAGCCTGACTGTTGAGAACGTCTGAAAGGTATGCGAACGGATTATGTCGTTTCACATACGGGTATTGATCTGGGCCGGTGTATCCAATCCCGGGAAGACTCTCGGCGTAAGATCTCCATGTTTTACCCGAAAGAGTTAGCTGCCGCACAATATTGTCAGCCGTAACGGTTCCGGTAAAGTTGCTGTCATTTGTGATGACCTGACCCGTTGTCAACCAGAAATAGTTTCCAATCGATGGGTGAGTGTCGGCGAAATAATTGACAGCGAGGCCGTACCGGTTAGCCAGCCGGGTAAGGTAAGGCATTCCCGTACCGATAACATCACCATAAGCCTGGTTCTCTTCTACGACAACAAGCACGTGGTCAAACGCCGGCACGGGCGATTGAACGTTCACGTAATTGAAACCCTGGGCCAATGTTCCACTTTGCCCATCGGGATTCGTTACGACAACGTCGACTAAACCTGACGCATGAGCCGGTGTCACAGCGGTAATTGCGTTCGCGTTGCTAACCACGACACTCGATGCCAGTGCACCACCCATTGAGACAGTCGCACCGGTGACGAAACCGGTTCCGGAAATCGAAACTGAGGTCCCACCGCTGCTCGTTCCTGACGTCGGTGTAATGCCGGTCACTGTGGGAGCAGGTGTCGGCACTACGTAGGTGAAGCCGTTTGATAGAGTTCCGGTCTGCCCATCAGGATTCGTAACAACGACAGTGACTGCTCCAGCTGAATGCGCAGGTGTCGAGGCTGTAATCGAACCGGCGTTAACTACCAGGACGTTAGTAGCGCTTGACCCACCGATTGAAACTGCTGCTCCGGTATGGAATCCAGAACCAGAAATCGTTATGGCCGTACCTCCCGCGGTTGTACCTGAATTGGGAACGACATTGCTGATTACCGGAGGCGCCACATACGTGAAACCGTTGGTGGCCGTTCCACTTTGGCCGTCAGGATTTGTTACAACTACATTCACAGCCCCCGCGGCATGCGCTGGAGTCACGGCAGTTAATGAACCGCTGTTAACCACCACAACGCTTGTAGCGCTGGCTCCTCCTACCGTAAGCGTCGCTCCGGTTTGGAATCCCGACCCCGAAACGGTTATTGAGGTCCCACCAACTGTTGGCCCTGAGTTCGGAATGACGCTGCTTATAGCCGGCGGAACTACGAAAGTGAAACCGTTCGTAAGCGTCGAGCTCTGGCCATCGGGATTAGTTACTACGACATTGGCCACGCCAGGCGAATGCGCGGGAGTCGAAGCAGTGATCGAACCACTACTTACTGTGACGTTCGTGGCGGCAGATCCGCCGATAGAAACCGTGGCGCCGGTTTGGAAGCCAGAACCAGAAATCGTAATTGCCGTTCCTCCGGCGGTAGAACCCGAGTTGGGAACAACATTACTTATTGCTGGAGGCGGCACGTATGTGAAACCGTTTGTAAGTGTTCCGCTTTGACCGTCGGTATTTGTTACAACCACATTCACAGCTCCGCCGGAATGAGCCCCGGCAGTTGCGGTGATCGTATTCGCGTTCACAACGCTGACATTCGTGGCCGGTGTACCACCGAGAGAGACGGTGGCGCTGTTTGCAAATCCGCTGCCGGAAATGCTGACCGACGTTCCGCCGCTTGTTGGTCCGGAGGTTGGTAAGATCGAGTTAATCGTTGGTGCAGGTGTTGAACTGCCGGACGACTTCGGCAGAATGACAGTGTCGTTCCGCAAAGCGCCGGGGGCAGTATTCAGGTATGTTTGCGGCGATAAGACAATCTGATCGATCGAGAGGCCGTCCTCACGAACCTGAACTCGAAGAGTGTGTGCTCCTGCAGAGGCAAAACGAATTAGTGGCCCGAGCACACCGACACCCCAACCATTGTCCTGCCAACCCCAACCTTGAATTCCGCAACCCGAGCAGTCTTCGAGGTTCATTTCCGTCGCAGCAGTAGTACCAATCCGGAAAACCGGCGTGCCACTGCTGTTGACGCTGTCGGAGAATTGAAAGAAAACAGAATCATTACCCCAGAAATCGTTTTGCGCTTTGCCCCGAACCCACAGGCGATAGTCAACACCTGCCTGAGCGTTGAACGTCATTTCAAAATAGTCGGGCGGAGTCGCCAGCGCTGCCGTTCGTTTCGGGGCTCCGGCATCGGGATTCCAAATTCGCGTTCCACCGGCAGCCGAAGCATCTGCCACGACTTGCCAATTGCCGACAATAACCGGAGCTTCGCCGCTCCATAGAACGACGTCGTTGATTGTGGGAGGCGGAGGTTGTGGAGTTGTCGCACTTGCTACGTTACTGTACGGAGAGAAGCCTCCAGTGTTGAGTGCACGCACTCTATAGAAATATGTTTGCTGTGAGACGACCTGCAGATCGGTATACGAAGTCTGATTTGCGGGCGAAGTGCCGATCTCTGTCCAACCGGTAGATCCATTCGGGCTGCGCTCAATTCGATAAGCAGTCTCTGTAGGAACATCGCCCCAAGTCAGATCAATTCTCGTCGGCGATACTGGCGTTGCGACCAATCCAGTGGGAGCGGACGGTGGTGGTTCGGTACCCGCAGTTGTGAAACTCCAGGTGGGACCGGCGGCCGTTTGGTTCGCCATCGTCTTACTGACGATGCGCCAGTAGTAGGTAGTTCCTTGCTGCAGAGTAACTGGAATCGTAAACATTTCAGTTTGGCCATCATCAACTGAACCGCTGTCCAGCAGCGGCTGGCCGGGCTGCGCACCGCTCTGCAATGTGCTGACATCCGCTAAATAAAGCGGCGGATTGGGTGAGGTCCCGAAATAGATGTCGTATTTGTGTGCCCACGGTCCACCTTCCCAACTTAGCGTCAAAGTAGTCGGCTGACCGATAGCACTGTTAGTAGGACCTATGTAGCCAGGTTGATTCGGAGGAAGGGGAACGAAGGGTTCGTTCTCGGTCGTTGAATTCCACTTGCGTTCGAACTGATTCACGAACCACTGAAAGAACCATAGTTTGGTTGTGAAATAGTTATGCTCCTGCTGGTAATTCGACGACGGTCCCGTCCAGTTTGAAGAGCCGAAAATAGTTACACCTGTCCCATACAAGAGAACGGATTTTTGGTGGTTGAGGCCCAGGTGCTTCCGCATCTTGATTTGTACACCGTTCATAAATAAACGGTCTACGTTCCAAGAGTCCCACTGTCGCGCCGGATTTCGATATTCATCGGGCTCGTGAATCAGACGTACAGGCACACCTCGCCTCACTGCATTGATAGTGACGTCCGTATAGCCCTGATTTGTGATCCGATACATGATGACATCGATCTTCTGAGTCTCAGCATTCATATACTGTTGAGTGCGAGTTAGAAAATCCTGGCTATAGTCCGGCGTTGGTGGAAAATTTAGTTCCGGGTTAATCGGAAAGGTCGGATAGCGACGCTGCAGCGGAGGGGTAATGTTGGCGTAGTCGCCATAATCGACAGTGTTCGTCCATACGTCATCATATTTTGTCTTGAAGCTCTGGATGATCGACTGATCGTCTGTGAAGTAAATTGCTTCATCGAAGTAATTGACGTTTGGCGAATCGGGAACAAAGAAGTTGCCTGAATAGTTCGCCCCACTGAACTCGAGCTTGTTCTGACCCACAAACAGCATCAGTTTCCAGTGGAGAATCCCGTCCGTCAGTTTATAGCGAATCGGAATCCCCGCATCGCGCAGTTGATTTATGACTTGTTCATTGCCGGCATAAGTAGGATTCGCGCGAGGGTCTACCAAAACGCGAACGGGAACTCCTGCCCGGAAGCGATTGATTAGTTTCGTTGCATATGAGGAATCCTGCATGAACCAAAACGCGACATCGATACCTTGCGTCTCCGCGTCAATCAGATTCCATAAAGGAGTGCGGCAATCTTCGAAGGCGGTGTCACAAAGCCGCTCTTGACCATAGGTAGTCAATGCCGGCGTGAGAATTAATAGCAGGGTAAACGGGAGTATGAGTCTAGTTACGCGCATAAACTGGGCAACAAAGCAAAAGCGAAACGATGCCAAGCTAGTCGGCGCACTCTTAGGGAGAGAAAGAGGCCGATAGATGAATTCTGTTGGACAAAAAAGCTACTGTTCCCCTACGACAAACGGACGAGGTGTCGTCGGGCGGCGTCTGACTACGTGAGATCCTGCGTCGTTCAGACGACAGCTTTTTTGGCCGAATCAGAGTACGGACTGCACGCAATATTTGCACCGCCCGCTTGCCGGCTGCGTTTCCTGACCAAATCCTTTCAATCTGGACACACTTACGTCTGAAATCGGGACACGTCTTCCGGTATCCGGAACGTACGCGTACATAGACTTTTAATACTTCCGCTAGGTAAACGCGTAATACGGTCTTTTCGGTTCGGGGTCATTCTAGCTCTCTATGCTAAAGTTTGCATAACTCTTCCTAAGAGCAGACCGTTTCAAGTTGTGCATCCCATGAAGTTTTCGGTTGTTATAGCGACTTATAATCGTGCTGATGAGCTGAGGCGAACGATTCAGAGTCTTAGCGACCTCAAAGTACCAGAACCATGGGAAGTCGTGATTGTTGATAACAACTCGTCCGATAACACGCGCGAGGTTGTGCTCGATGAGGCGGCTCGGTTTCCGGTAGCGCTAAAGTATGTATTCGAGTCGCAACAGGGGCGGTCTGCGGCATTGAACGCCGGAATAAACGCAGCGCAAGGTGAGATAATCGCGACCACTGATGACGATGTACGGCTCGAGCCAAACTGGCTGATTAATGCCGATCGTGCGCTGCAACAATTAAGTTGCGATTACCTGGGAGGTAAAGCTCTTCCGATCTGGAGTGGGTCCAGACCAAAGTGGTTACCCGAAGAACGAAGCATACACTGGGCAGTAATCGCATTGCTCGATTACGGACCAACGCCGCTTCCACTGGGAGACTACGTGCCGATTGGAGTCAATATGGTCTTCAGGCGCGAAGCTTTTAATCGCGCCGGACTGTGGGATAACACAATTGGTCGACGAGCCGGTACGTTGCTGGGCCAGGAAGTAAGGGAGTGGTGTCAACGCGCTCGAGCGGCCAAATTGAAAGGCTATTATTCACCTGATCTCGTAGTCCACCACGTCATTCCCGCTGATCGTCTGACAAAGAAATACTTTCGGAACTGGTTCTACTGGCACGGCATCAGCAGGGCGATTCTTTACGAGACAAGAGGTCTTGATATGGAGGCACCCGAAAGCACGGAACTCGATTTTTCAAGGGTGCCGCACATAGCTGGTATTCCCCGGTATATGTTTCGGACGTACTTACAGTCGTTCTTGTCGATGATTATGGCGTTAGTCCGGGCTGATACCACCGCAGCTTTCGAGCACGAACTTGGGCTGTGGTTTTTCGCAGGCGTTGTGAAACAAAGATGGAAAAATCGGCGGCAGCCGATCCCACCGCGAGCAAGTCTCGCAGCTCTTCAGGATCATTAAACCCAACACGCTGCACGTCACTGAGTTAACATAGTCAAATATGAAGGCGATCATACTTGCGGCCGGCAAAGGCACGCGTCTAAACGGAATAGATCTCAAACCGAAATGCCTCTTTGAAGTGGGAGGAATGACGCTGTTAGAGCGACAGATCGCGGCTCTCGATGGCGCGCATCTAAACGAGATCGTCATCGTTCTCGGCTTCGAGGCTGAGCGAATTCAAAAATTCCTCAGCCAAAATATCTCGTGCGTAATCAACAACAGATTCAACGAAACGAGTAGCCTTTATTCACTGTGGCTCGCGAGAGACCATCTGCTTGACGGATTTGTAGTCCTTAATTGTGACGTCCTGTTCCATCCTGATCTGTTGACCAAACTTTTAACGTCACCGCACGACGACGCTCTTCTCGCAGACTTCCGCAACCAGCATCATCCTTGCCTTGGCGAAGAAGAAATGAAGATCAAAGTTAAAGATGGGCTTGTCGTCGACATACGAAAGAGCTTGGATCCTTTAGACGCGGATGGAGAGAACGTTGGTATCGTAAAGTTCGGCTCTGTAGGTGCGAGGCGTCTGGTAACGGAAATGAACGCCCTGATTGAGCGAGGCTTGGAACGTGAATGGGCTCCGCGCGCGTTTCGTGAGTTTGCCTCTCGGTTTCCTTTGCACGCGATAGGTACAGAAAATTATCCGTGGATTGAAATAGATTTTCCTGAAGATTATCGAAGGGCAACAGAAGAAGTGTTCCCTGCAATTACCGCAATGGCTAACGCATATCGGATATGAGTTTGCGTACTGCCGTAAATTGGCTGCGTGGCGTCGATAAACGATGGCAGCGAAATCGCGGCCCCGAGCAGCGCCGGATTTTAGTCGACGCGAGAACCGCAATGAACTACGTCACGGTCGCTCCGATCGTTGAGAGACTCCAAAAGGATCCACGCATAGCCTTATTCTTTACTGCCAGTGAAAGTCCAGACTTGCTTCCCACGATTTACGCTGAGGCTCGGCAACCCTATCAACTTATTCGACCCTCGGCAGCCGCATTGCTGCGCTTCGATGCCTATCTGACTGCTGACTTCCTGTGGGCCCGACTACCGCGCGGCACACGTCGAGTCCAAACATTCCACGGCGTCGCGGGTAAATACAGAACAGTTTACGATTCTCCCGCAGAGTCAATGCGCAATTGGGATCGTCTATTCTTTATTAACAAACGACGGTTGCAAAACTTCGTTGAGACGGGGGCTGTCGATGTTGACAGCCCTGCAATTCGGCTGATCGGCATGCCCAAACTGGACTGTCTCGTCGACGGCTCACTTAAACGCGATGAAGTTCTATCTTCTCTTGGCATCGATCCGGTTCGAAAAACTGTTTTGTATGCGCCGACGTGGTCTGCGTATTCCTCATTGCCTGTCATGGGAGAGGAGATCGTCAGGCGATTATCTGACATGGGATATACAGTCATCGTGAAGCTTCACGATCGTTCGCTTCAAGGAGACGAATACCATTCGGGCGGTGCGGCCTGGGGTCAACGCTTATTGCCGCTTCTTGAAGAGACCGGAGGCATCCTGGCCACTGGAAGTAACTCTTCAACGTACCTCGCTGCGGCCGATGCTCTGATTACCGACCATAGCTCAGTAGGCTTCGAATATCTCTTATTAGATCGGCCAGTAATCCGTATTCATCTACCCGAGCTCTTGGAAAAGACAGACATAGAACCCGCGTATGTTCAGTTGCTTTCTCAGGTCTCCAAGTCGGTATCGGACGTAGATCAGGTCGTTGCAGCGGTCGAAGAAAGTTTTGCTGATCCCAACGTGAAATCTGCTGATAGGAAAGCGGTGGCGGAAGAGATGTTTTATAGACCTGGCGGTGCTACTGGTCGCGCAGTTTCGGAGATGTACGAGCTGATTGAACTCGATCCGCCTCATTAAGAAATAACTTGGTTGTCTACAGAAGCAAAATAGAAAAGCTCAGACGTTTGAAGATGGACGAAATCAAAGTTCGTCTTACTCAGCAAGCGTCCATGTTTTCAGAGCGGTGCGGTTTTTCTAGATATACGACTCTCCCAAGTGACGAACAGTTTCTTGAGCTGCTTTCTCTAAAGGATTCGCCACGATCCGGCGAAGACTTTGTAGAACAATGGCGAGCACGGACTGAGCCACGCTTCTTTTCCTCCTTCAATTCAAGGGCCGAGACGTTGGCTGATTTCCGTCGTCTTTGGCCGGACGCAGCAACAGAAATTATCGACAGCGCAAAACGAATTTCCGAGGGGCGATTTCGGCTTCTCGGTCTGCCGGAGCTCAACCTTGGCGAGATAGATTGGCATGTTGAGCCTAGCTCGGGTAAACGTACGCCGCTACGCCATTGGAGTCGGCTCGACTACCTGGACGCAACAGTTGCCGGAGACAAGAAGATAACCTGGGAGCTCAATCGTCATCAGTATTTCACGACACTCGGCCGTGCGTACTGGTTGACTGATGACGAGCAGTACGCCCGAGTTTTTGTGGCACACATCAACTCCTGGATGGATCAGAATCCGCCTAAGCTTGGCATCAATTGGGCGAGCAGTTTGGAAATCGCATTCCGATCCATTTCCTGGCTTTGGGCACTTGAGTTCTTCAAGCATTCGCCCACTATCGCCAGTTCCGTCGTACTTAGACTCGTCAAGTGCTTGTACTTGAATGCTTCACATTTGGAAACCTATCTGTCGACCTATTTCAGTCCGAATACACATCTGACCGGCGAGGCCCTGGGCCTTTTTTATATTGGCCTGATGCTTCCGGAGTTGAGAGATGCCGAGCGATGGCGCAATCTCGGCCTGCACATCCTAACGGCACAGCTTGGCCGCCACGTAAAGCCTGATGGTGTGTACTTTGAGCAATCGAGTTACTACCACCGTTATACTGCCGACTTTTATACGCATCTGACTATTCTGCTGCGCGCGAATGGCATCGCCTTACCCGAACAGTTGGAGCCTAATCTCACGCTACTCCTGGATCACCTCATGTATATAACCAGGCCGGACGGAACGACCCCATTCTTTGGAGACGATGACGGTGGACGTCTGGTTATGCTCGACAACCGACCGGCAAACGATTTTCGCGCCGTGTTATCGACCGGATGCGCGCTGTTTGATCGAAGCGACTACAAGTTCGTTGCCGAGACCCTGGCGGAGGAAACGCTTTGGTTGCTTGGGCCACCGGGCGTGCGAACGTTTGAAAATATTGAAGCGCAACGACCGATCAAGGAATCCATCGAATTCGAAAATGGCGGCTATTACGTCATGCGCGACGGTTGGTCGAAGAGCTCAAACTACCTTCTCTTCGATTGCGGTCCACACGGTACGGACAATTGCGGCCACGCCCACGCGGATGCGTTGAGCATCGACGTTGCAGCTCGAGGGCGAACGATGCTAGCCGATCCAGGTACGTTCACTTACACTGCTTCCACAGAATTGCGCGACTGGTTCCGGAGTTCGGCGGCGCACAACACGTTGACTGTAGATGGTGAATCGTCTTCAATTCCGGCAGGCGCTTTTTCCTGGAAAACGATTGCCGATTGTGCGCGCTTACAATGGATTGACGGACGGCGTTTCAACTACGTGAGCGGTAGGCATGCGGGATATGAGCGGTTGGCAAAACCCGGCGTCCATACCCGAAGCATACTGTTTCTAAAGGGCGATTATTGGATAATCCGAGATCAGATCGAGCTGACGGGTGTTCACCAGGTTGACCTTTGGTTTCATTTTGCTCCCGGCACATATCCTGTCATTAACTCGACAGGATCTGTGCCCTGGGTGACTGAAAAACAAGGAAAGGCGGGCCTAAAATTACTGAGCTTCGGTCAGGGAGGAAGTTGGAAGGCGGAACGAGGCTGGCTTTCGCCCTGTTATGGACACAAAGTGCCGGCGCCCGTTTGTGTCTTTTCTGCTCCATTTGAGGGGGCGTTCGAGATAATAACGTTCCTATTTCCGCAGGAACCGAATGAAAGCGAGCATATCGTAAATCCCATTGATGTCAGCGTCGGACGGGGATTCGAGGTGTCGAATAAGGAGCATCGCGACTTATTGTTCATTGCGGACGGGAAGGTAGCGAAGACATCTTTTGGGAGTTCAAACTTCGACTACACATGGCTGAGATTTCACCTTGCTGAGCCGACTCCCGAAGAGGGCGTAGCAGTTGGCGGACAGTTGCTCGAGATTAATGGCCGTAGGATTGTAGATTCTCAGCAACGTAGTAGTTATTGGTTGAAAAGACATGGCGATTCGTTGAAGCCGGTGAGTTAGATACAGCGGCTGCTGCGAAACATATGTGTGGGATAAACGGAATAGCATTCTCAAGTCGGTCGAAACGGTCTGTCAGCGCTGACGTTCTTGAGCGTATGCGCGACATACTTGTTCATCGTGGACCAGACGATCAAGGCATCTTTATTGATGGCAACATCGGTCTAGGTCACCGGCGGCTGAGTATTGTCGAC
>DATBSH010000029.1:0-12982 GCA_036559885.1 Pyrinomonadaceae bacterium | reverse complement strand
ACATAGACAGTGCCATCTGATTGGCGCACGACATCGGCGGGCAATGCCAGACTCAATTGGCGGTCGGCATCGGAGCTGGCTGGGTTACCGAAATCCACGAACCCGTTCAGATCAAAGGTGCCGAGGAGTCCCGGAGTCCCTGCGGTGTTGACCGTAGAAATACGGCTGGCCTGGAACTTTCCGCTCAGGTTCGGTTCGAAACGCACCTGGTTTATATCATTGAGATTAGCAACAAAGAGACGTTGCGTGGTGGGATCGAAGGCCATGTTGCCTATGTGAGTTCCTATTCCGCGAACCCGGGCATTTACGGAAGACAACCCCGCATCAATCACTACCAGATCAACATCGGCCAGGGTGTACTGGATCCGCTTGTCGGGATCGACAAGGTTCGAGCCCGGGCCCCACTTTCTATCGATCTCGTCCAACCAGTCTGAGCCGTTCCATCTGACGATAAGACCTGTGTTTGGAGGCGCGGGTAACCCCGGCCTTAACGGCGGGTTTGGTGCGGGCAATCCTCCATTAGCCGAGACGACGCTCTCCGGGACGATAGTTGTTTGGTTGCCTGACTCGAACACTGAGACGAAGACACGAGAACCATCGGCGTTGCGTGCGAGCGCGCGCGGTTGCTTGCCGATATTGTCAATGGTTGCTGGAGGCGAGGCTGGGTTGTTCGCATCAAATACCTTGATGGCGCCGCTCCCGCCCGTCATCTGACTAAACCCGACGGTCTGGAGCCCGCCGCCCGAGACGCAAACGAAGGCTTTGTTGTTGCCGGGTCCCGCGAAGATCACGTCAGTCGGCTCATCACCAACATCCATGGTGCTGACAACGTTGCCAGTTGTCAGATCAACGATGCTCACCGAATCTGACAGCCAGTTGACCACCCATGCTTGGCGGTTGTCGCTGCGGACGGCAACGCTGACTGGCTCAAGCCCGACTGGAATCTCCGCAGTCAACACCGGTGTACCCGAGATCAATTGAAAGACCGAAAGCGTCGCGTTAGGGGTGTTAACTGCCAGCAGTCTCGTGCCGTCAGGTGTCAGCGCAAGCGGGTGAATTTGAGGCGCTTCGAAGTTTAGAAAAGACGGAGGCGGATTGCCCTGGGCAAGAGCAACTCGGGTCCCGCTGCTCCCAACGAGCCAAAGCACGATTAGCGACAAGAGAACCGCTGTGGCGAGCAGCGCACGGAAGTATTTCAAAGGGAGGTAAGGTCGGGGCATAAAGCACTCCTTCGGGCAGGGCCGATGGTCGGGAGATTGAAACCGGGGACTTCGGCTTAAAACGCTAAACCAGCTAAATTAGGGGCTAAATAATAGCGAGAACATATTTATCTGACTAAGCTGGAAAAGACTAAGGAATCCTTAATTCCTAAAGTCGCGTCAGCCGCATCATCCGAGGACAGTGGGCGCCAAGGTTACCCGAGCGCCTGGGTTAGGTTCAATTCTGACAACGGACTATACACCAGAGGCCGGCCGAAAGTCTCGGATTTTCGTGCGTGGCGGCACAGTTTCTAAGTCTGGAGTGCGCGGAGTAGTCTGCGCCCTGGTCGCATGCGACTTGGTCGCGTGTTCCCGGCATTAAGTTGCCTCGCGAACGGGAAGTTCGGAGTCTCCTTGGGTATCGCCTAATAATGGTCTCCATTAGGTGATTCTCTCATCCGAAAGTTGAGTCCCGCATCCGGCGCTAACCGCGCTCGGTTCTGTAAGGGTCCTCCCATTTCCACGCAGACTTCTTGCGTAGAAGGAAGTCACTGACAATTTGTCCCCGCAGCTCAAACTGAACCACTCACATTGCGTTTTGCCTCTGTCTTCGGGTTAACGCCCGTTTGATTGGTATTACGCCTTAACGATGAAAACTTGACCCGGTGAGATTCGGATCTCACGAAACTTTGATGGGCGGAAGGGCGGAGTGCCCCTATCTTCTCGCGTGATGTCGGCCATCCCACATTCGTCAACTAGTTCCTTGATGAAACCTACCAGTCCGTAGTTATGGCTGCGAAACTGTTTCCTATTAAGGAGTTGCTTCACGGGCCGGAGGATGCTATTCAGCAAGGGAGCGCTCTGTTGCAGATGAGCGAGAATAGATCTGATCCGGAAAAGTAATGGGCTGAATTTCAAGCTTGGCTGGTAACCAAATGCGACGCCGTCGAAAAAGGAATCCCAATACCCGGTGCTCCAATCTTCGATCACGTAGAGGCCGCCGGGCTTGAGATGATTCTCGAAAAGATGCCAGAAGCTGAGGCGCGTCAACTCACCAATGTGCGAGCAGTCGTCAATAATAATGTCAAACCCGCCGGGGGCGTTCTCTTTCGCCAAGCGATCCAAAAGCACCGTATCCTGTTGTTGACCCTGGTACAGTCGAATCCGTCCGCTCTCATCCGGTACCGCCACTGAATTCAGATCGAGTCCGACAATAACTCCAGTTTCAAAGTAATCGCGCCATAAGAGCAATGATCCACCCTTATAAACGCCGAGTTCCAGCAGCTTGACGTCCTTATCAAGGAGCGGTTGGAAATACTTTTCGTAACTACGGAGATAGTGTGAGTGCTCGGCTTTATCGGTGTCGTAATTGGATGCATCTAGCGTCTTCAGGACCATTTTAGTGCGACCGGAATCTCTTCCAACGGGCGAAAAGATATCATAAACCTTATTGGACACTGCGCCATTTACTTCCTGTCTGCTTATGGAGCAATTATCATGTGCATCTCGCCTTTGAGGCCTGCCTTGACGGCACTTTTCGCGGTCTTTAGACTGAACTTGATGAACGCACAAGCGCGTTGAGGTTTCAATTACAAGGTAGGCCAATGACCGCCTCCGCAGACCGCGCCAGCGAAAAGATCTGAATGGATTTTGAAACCAGCAAAGGCGCAAGCCACGAGCTTTCCCCGAACACATCCGCACGAACGGTTCGGCACGTCAACCTCGAAACACTAGAATCCGCGGAAGGAGCAGCGCCCGCCACTCATTCCCTTTTGGAACGGCACACGCTGATCCGTTCTGAAGAAGCCGGTGTACAACTCAACCTCGGCGAGTTATGGAACTATCGAGAACTGCTCTATTTCCTAACGCTCCGAGACATCAAGGTTCGCTACAAGCAGACGTTGATGGGAGTCGCCTGGGTAATCATTCAGCCCCTGGCGACGGTTTTAATCTTCACCCTCGTGTTCAACCGCTTCGTACGCCTCAGCACCAGCACCCTGCCTTACCCGCTGTTCGCTCTCTCAGGACTGTTGCTCTGGCTGTTTTTCGCTAACGCCGTCACGAACAGCACGCATAGTCTCACTAGCAATGCGAACCTGCTTACCAAGGTCTATTTTCCGCGCGCGTTTATCCCTGCGGCGTCAGTTGGCGCGGGTCTCGTTGATCTGGCAGTGGCGTTTCTGCTTCTCATCGTGCTCAGTTTTTACTATGGCGTCGCTTTGACTCTCAACATCCTGCTGTTGCCACTCTTCATCGTTATGATGGCGTTATTCGCTTTGGCAGTGGGTTTGGTTTCGGCGGCCGCGACTGTCAAATACCGCGATCTGCGTCACGCCCTTCCCTTCATTATCCAACTATGGATGTTTGCCTCGCCCGTTGTTTACCCAACGAGCATTGTTCCTGACAGATGGAAGTGGCTCATCACTATCAACCCGGTCGCCGGAATCATTGAAGGGTTCCGCACCTCACTGACTGGCGGCGCCTTCGATTGGATTCACGTCTCCATTTCAGCCGTTATCACGCTGCTGTCGCTGGTCATCTCTATTTACGTCTTCCGAAGTGTCGAGGATACATTTGCCGACGTGGTTTGAGTTTGTAAGTATGGATTCCGCAATCAAGATCAGGCACGTCAGCAAACGTTACCGGATTGGCGGACTGCATCCGGGATACATGACCTTTCGCGAAATGCTGGGCGGTGTAGTGACTGCGCCTTTCAGAAAGCTCAAAGGCAGCAACGGTCATCAGACGCTCTGGGCGCTTAACGACATCAATTTGGAAATTGGTCAGGGGGAGCTGGTCGGTATCATTGGCCGCAACGGCGCGGGCAAATCAACGTTACTAAAGATTCTTTCGCGCGTGACGAAACCCACGACGGGTGAGGTCGAACTCTTCGGACGAATTGGCAGCCTGTTGGAAGTGGGAACAGGATTTCATCCTGATCTCACAGGACGTGAAAATATTTTTCTCAGCGGCGCTATCCTGGGTATGCGACGTGCGGAAATCGAACGTAAGTTTGCGGAAATCGTGGCCTTTTCGGAGCTGGAAAGATTTATTGAGACTCCGGTCAAGTGGTATTCCTCGGGCATGTATGTTCGGCTGGCTTTCTCCGTTGCCGCGCATCTCGAACCCGAGATCCTGATGATGGACGAGGTGTTGGCGGTGGGAGATGCCGCCTTTCAACAGAAGTGCCTCGACAAGATGCACGATATTCGTCAGCAGGGTCGCACGATCCTGTTTGTCTCGCATGACATGGCTGCCATTACGAGATTGTGTAAGCGGGTGGTGCTGCTTGAAAACGGCAAGATTACGTTCGACGGTGAGCCGCGCGAAGTCGTCAAACGCTACCTCAGTTCGAGTTTGAAAACGGGGGCGCTACAGGAATGGCCAGATCATGCGAACGCTCCTGGAGATGAGGTAGTACGCCTGAGGAGGGTGCGCGTGCGCGCCGAAGATGGCGATACGATCGCAGTTATTGACATCCAGAGGCCCTTCGGTATTGAGCTGACTTACGACGTTTTGGAAGAAGGTCACGTGCTGGTGCCCGTATTAGAGTTTTATAACGAGGAAGGCACTGAGCTTTTCAGCACGCATGACACGATATCCGACTGGCGTCGAAACCAACGTCTGCGCGGAACCTACACGAGCACTGTCTGGATTCCAGGTAACCTGCTCGCTGAGGGGAGTCTGTTGGTCCATGTCTCAATCATGTCACACTTTCCCGCGACAGTACTGCACGCTCACGAACGCAACGCCGTGGCTTTCCAGGTGGTTGAGAGTTCCTCCCACGAGTCCGCACGAGGCGACTACATTGGCCCAATGCCGGGCGTGGTGCGCCCACTGCTCTCCTGGGTTACCCGACAAAGCGACGAGACTGGTACCGTCGATAATGGCACGGCCGACATTTTGAATACGGTCTTCTCGCCCGGCCCAAACTACGGTTCCACTCATCAGACAATGGGAACTGCTCCGCCGGACAATGTGGTGGTCAATCAAAGCAAGCCAAACGACCGCGATCGCGGTGATTCAAATTCAAAAGAGTAAACGACAACATATTTGCACCGCCTCAAGAAATACCTTCAGGACAATCTATCGCTCTCCACGAAACTGTTTTTGCGAGGGCTATATTCGACGTCAACGAAGACGGCAAGTAGCGTCGCGCACTTACCGATCCGAGCAGCAAAGAGAGTCCTTAAAATTGCCACCGAACGTCTAGGGATAAATCTACTTCACAAGAAGTCTGGCCTAAGTTCATGGGACGTCCCCAAAGTGCCCGCAGATTTTCCTGCTAATCCGCTCATTCGGAAGAAAGCTGTTGGCAACCGGCGCTCTGCCGGTATTCGCACCTCAATCATCATCCCCGTATTCAACAAAGCCGAGTTCACACTTCAGTGTCTTGACTCGCTCATGCACGAAATCGATCTCGCCAACGACGAGATCATAGTCGTAGACAATGCGTCAACTGACGACACTGAGCGCGTCCTGGCCAGCTTTGGACATCTAGTCAGGTCAATCAAGAATAATGAGAACCTGGGCTTCGTTGATGCCTGCAACCAGGGCGCAGCCGCAGCTCATGGGAAGTATCTACTTTTTCTCAACAATGACACAAAGGTTTTGCCAGGCTGGCTCACGCACCTCATTGAAACGATTGAATCCGCTCCCGAAAATGGTGCCGTGGGTTCGATGTTCCTTTATCCGGACGGATCAATTCAGGAAGCTGGCGCCGTCGTTTGGAGAAATGGAGAAGCTGACCATTATGGTTGGGGCGCATCGCCGGACGACAAGCGCTTCAATTTTGCGCGAGAGGTTGATTACTGTTCCGCCGCCTCGTTGCTAGTCCGCAACGAAATCTTTCAACGCCTGGGAGGTTTTGATCGTCGTTTTGTACCGGCGTACTACGAAGATGTGGATCTCTGTTTCGGAGTGCGCTCACTGGGCTACAAGGTAATCTATCAACCTGCGTCGCGCTTAACACACTACGAGGGAGTTACCGCCGGCACTGATATCGCTAGTGGTACAAAGCAATTTCAAATCGTGAACCGGGAGAAGTTCGTCACCAAATGGCGCGACGTGCTGGAACGCGAACAACTCACGAGAAACCTGAAGCAACTCACCGAGGCTAGTACTCGAACCAGGAGTCAGCCACGAATTGTAGTGTTTGATGAACGCGTCCCCAGCCCCGATCGCGACGCGGGCAGCTTACGAATGTTTCTCATCCTTAAGACACTGGCCAAATGGTGCCATGTGATCTTCGTACCATTTAGCCGTCCGCAAAGTATCGATTATGAACGCGCGCTCTGGAAGGAAGGTATCCAAACAGCTGATGCGGTCGACTATCGACGACTCCTCAAAAACAAGAATGTCATCGCGGCGATTGTAAGCCGGCCCAGCATGGCGGAACTGTTTATTCATCGAATTCGGCGCACCAACCCCCGCGTCAAGGTCGTGTTTGATATGGTCGACACTCACTTCCTCAGATTTCAGCGTGAACACGAAGTATCAGGCGATGCGCGAACCCTCGACGAAGCACGACGTTACCAAAAACTGGAAAGACGCCTGGCCCAGGCAAGCGACGTTGTTTGGTCAGCTTCACCAGAAGACCAGCAGGTGATGGAACGTGAGGTCCCAGGTAGAAAAATCGAAGTGGTGCCTACTATTCACGAGCTCCGCGGCGGCGGCAAGCCGTTCGCAGATAGAGAAGACTTGCTTTTCATCGGCAACCTGGCCCATAGGCCAAACGCCGATGCCGTGCTTTATTTCATGCGCGAGGTTTACCCGCTTGTCCGGAAGACATTCCCCACCGTGCGCCTGGACATCATCGGCGACTATGCTCCAGCAGACGTCGTCGCTTTCAACTCGGAGGATGTCAGAATTAGGGGATACGTTCCCGACGTCGAGCCATATCTGCGAGATCGGCTCGTCTTTATTGCGCCCTTGCGTTTCGGCGCTGGGATCAAAGGTAAAGTGGGTGAAGCGATGGCTCACGGAATCCCTGTGGTTACAACCTCGATCGGAGCGGAGGGTTTTGGGCTAACACACAAGGTGGATGTGATGATTGCTGACGAACCGTCAGCCTTCGCGGCTGCGATTGCGCAGTTATATTCTCAAAAAGACTTATGGGAAACGATTGTGCGAAACAGCCGCATGCGGATCGAAAAACATTTCACCCCGGAGATCGTTGAAGAAACAATAAGCAAATCCATTAAGAGTTTGGGGTTCTCCGGAGTGGCAAGTGACGAACGAGCGGAGGCAAGCCCACCTTCCCAACCCCGAGCTGATGTGGTTTGAGTATTTCAATCCCAGCTTGGACGGCTTTCAAGGCGAAAACGAGAACTCAACTCGAGTAAGCTCGCGGTTGGGAAGGTGGGCTTGCCCCAGTTTGCACAAACATTCAAGTTTGAAGAATAGCAGCTACTCAAACCAGCGCTCATACCAAAGGCTAAGATTGAGGAGCGCCCAAAGATGGAAGCTCCAATCGCGCGTTCCTCGCCGATGCTCGTCAATGAGTTCAGCAATAAACGAGTAGTCAAACAGTTCGCGCCGGCGAAGTGACGAATTCAATATCAGCCCACCAAGCATTTCACCGGTGTCGCCGCGAAACCATTCGCGAATGGGCGCGCCAAAACCACGCTTCGGACGATAAAGCAAATCGGATGGCAAAACCTTTTCGAGCGCGCGCTTCAATATGTGTTTCCCGCTCGTGCCTTTAATCTTGAAATCAACCGGAAGGCCCATCGCGTACTCCACCAGATGGTGATCGAGAAAAGGTACACGCGCTTCAACTGACGTTGCCATTGTCATTTTGTCCACGCGCATTAGTAGCAATTCCGGCAGTCGCAGCTTTAGCTCGAGGTACGTCATGCGCGCAGCAAAATCTGAATCGGGTCTGGCCGTGGCGACGTGCTCGAGATACCTCTTTACCGCGTCATACGACGACAAACCATCGACGCGTCCGGTCATCTCGCTTGACAGGACCCTGCGTTTAAAAGCCTCGTCGAAGACTATCGCACCGCCCCAGAACAGCGACTCACCTGCGCCAAGACGCCGCACCAGCTCGATCGCGGTGCGTTTGTTGAACGAACCCTCCATCAACGGCTTCGCCATCGCCGCCAATGAGTGGCGCAGTGAGACTGGAAGTTTTTCTGCCTGACGCCAAAAGAGATCGTTGATGCGTACGTATTTTCTAAACCAGTCGTAGCCGGCAAATATTTCATCAGCACCTTCGCCAACCTGCACGACGATTGTGCCTGTTTCACGCGCCAGCTTTGAGACGTAATAGAGCGGGACGCAAACCGGATCAGCAAGCGGCTCATCCTGATGAAAAACCAATTCAGGGAGAAAATCTTGCATGTGCTGCCGGTTGATGATCACTTCGTGGTGATCGGTGCCAAAGCGGCCTGCGATTGACTGGGCAGTCTCGAGCTCATTCAATTCGTCAGAGTCTTCGAAGCCCATGGTGTAGGTTCGCACCGGTTGCGACATGAGTTCCGACATCAGCGCGACGTTGGCTGAAGAATCGACACCTCCGGAAAGAAATACCCCGAAAGGCACGTCAGACATCATGCGCTTGCGAATTGAATCTCTCAGCAAACGAAGAATTTCTTCACTATGGCCTCCCTCATCGGTTGAGGAAATCTCATTCGGTGGTGTCTCAGGCGGCAGCGCGTCCCAGTATTGTCTAATGTCTGTAGAGCCATCCCGTTTTACGACAAGCATGTTACCTGCAGGAAGTTTCTGGATGCCGCGGAAAAGGGTCTGTGGCGCCGGAGTGGTGAGGAACGTGAGGTAGTGATAGAGCGATTCTTCGTCGATCGCCGGCGTCACCGCCGGGTGTCGCAGGATTGCCTTGATTTCAGAAGCGAAAATGAAGCGGCCAGCTTCGTGATAAAAGTAAAGCGGCTTTACGCCAAGGCGATCGCGCGCAAGTACGAGCTGCTCTCGGTCTTCATCCCAGATGACGATTCCATAGTCGCCTTCAAGCTCTTCGACGAAATCCAAGCCGCGCTCTTCATAGAGATGAAGAATGGTTTCGGAGTCAGTACGCGAGGCATACGTGTGGCCTCGCTTCTCGAGTCCTTCACGAAGATGGGCGTGGTTATAGATCTCCCCATTGAAGACCATCCAGACCCGGTCGGTACAACCATGCATCGGCTGGTTGCCGGCTTTTGAAAGATCAATGATCGAAAGGCGGCGAAAACCTAATCCCAGCCGGGCGTTGTCCAGTACCTTGGCGCCGGCATCATCCGGGCCACGGTGCTTCATTGTGTCGCGCATGTCTTCGATGAGCGACAATTCAACACGACCTTCTGTCGCGCCGTACTCCCAAATTCCGCAAATGCCACACATAACGACAGAGATCAGAAGTCAGAGGTCAGAGATCAGTTAATCTCTAGTCTCACATCGGAGTCATTTGTATCCCAGCTCTGCTCAACCGCTCATTAGGATCTTCATCCGACTGCACCGGTACCATCATCCAGCGTAGTTTGGCGGGTGCGTTTACTTCAGTGACCCAGCAGGCTGAAGTGGAGGGCACCCGGGAGCCATAATGCTGCGATACGAATTGCGGTTCCAGTTTCGCAGACTGAGCAAGATCAAGCGAACATACAATCAAACATGCGCCACTCGGCTTGTCGCGCGCTATGACACTATGGGCGTCGAAAAGACTTACGTCGAGTCCGCCATCGAAATGGAATCTAGCGAAAAGTTGATGCACGCCTCTGCCGTTGATACTGTCCTCAACGAGCCACCAACGATCACTCTTGTTAAGTGTAATCGTCCGCTGATGTCCGATGGGTTCAGTCAGCCGCTCATAACCGTAATGTTCAGCTGCGATCCGATCCTGCATGGCTGTGCTTTCCCAAAGCAAGACCCGAACACCAGCCTCGGCCCCGTTAAAGAAAGGAGTGTCTTCTTGAATAGTATTCTGTTCGCTATTATCGATCTGCAAAGTTGAATGAAAGGAGGTCGACCGAAACAGGTATCGTTCGCGAAGATCCGCTGTATAAACGTACGAGCCCGGATCAACTACGAAAGCCCGGCCACAAGCTGAGACTTCAAAGCTCAGGGCGTCGTTATGCCGGTGTGAAGCAGGCTGGCCGGGCTGCCCTCCGTTTGCATTGAACAAAAGAAACAGATCGTCATGACGCAACACGTAAGTGCCGGCATCAGGAAACGCGTGCGATGAAAGCTTCTCCGCCGCATTGGGGAGCTGTTCGTAGGTTCGCAGACTCTCTTCGCCTAACAGCCATAACAACTCCTGCGGCGGCTTCAAGCCCGCCGGCTTGAATCGCGAATCCTTGAACAGCGTTGCTCCGAGAGCCAGCAAATAAGCCTGATCGTTTGAGCTGCGGGAAACGATTGGCAATACGTGGCCACCATCCGTGTCGCCGATCAGTGGTGCAAGGCTGTCGGGCCGTAATATGCCAGCCAGGTAAGCAAGCATGGCCTGTAGCTTACGCCAATGCCTGTCAGCGATTGGAATCTCATTTTGTCGGCAAAGAATGAATGTATAGAGATACAGTTCGAGGACAAAACAGTGATAACCCGTCGAGCCTTCGTAGTCGGCGCCGTCGGGCAGGATTTGTTTGTCCATTTCTCGAAGCATCTCAGGCAGCGCCCACTCGCGCCATTCCTTTGCGGCGCGCAACTCCGGCAGCATGATGGCGATCCAAAGCAACCCGGTGACATCTGAAAGATAGTGGTTGCTCGTTGTCACATAAGAAAACTCGAGGTTGCGACGAATGTGAGCACCGTGCTGATCAAACATTGTCAGCAACATGCGCAATCGATCTTCACTCAGCTCTCTTGAATTGCGGAAAAGTGGAAAGGCGCCCAACAAGTTAATCGCGCGCAAGGCAACTTCCATCGCACAGGACCAGTTAGCGCCGTGTCCCAGCGGGTTTTGCTCGCGCCAGCTCTCGACCTGAGCAAAAAACTCCGCGGCAAATTCCTGGTCGTTCGTTAGGGCGTAGGCCCGGCCGAGTGTAATGAGGTGGCCGAGGCGGTTGAGTTCCCACAAAACTCTGATATCAGAGCCGTCGTTGTGCCACAGGGGAATATCTGCGTGATAATCGAGCGGCCACGTTCTTCCTGATAGCGGATCGCGATGCCAGTTAATCTGCCTGCCGAAATCTTTATCGCCAAAACCTAACAAGGGCCAGCGATGTTCTGTTGTCATGAGCCTGGCCGATTTGATCAGCCGCTCGGTTTCGTCGGGAAAGAGTTTTCGTTGCTGCGAGGCGGTGGCTTCCAACGCCTCAAACCCGGGAAAAAATGGAGGCGTTGGGCGTTCGCGAAAGTGTCTCAACAAATCCGATGATGAGAGCAGCTGAAATTCAGGTCGCAGTTGCGCCGGTTGCGAAGCGAGATCACCAAGCATCGCGCGCTCACGACGGCGGCGAACCGCGGACCGTCCGCGGCGGAAAGCTTCTCGCGTCGCCTGGGCGAAGCCGATTCGCCCACGCAAAACGCTGCGAACACCTTTCGTCAGTGCGGTAGCAGATGATTTATTGGGAAGCTCGGAGGAGTTTCGCAATTGAGAACTGCTTTCGAATTCACATCAAAGCAGCGGCAGTGTTTCGCCTTGGCTTGCGACACTGGCTCGCTTTCGCTTGCGGCTCGGCCGCCGCACAGTGCACTTCATCTTAACCGAGCGAGGCGAGAATGCGTTCGGCTGTTTGGCCGTCCCAGAGTGGAATGCTAACAGTTTTCTTGGATGTGTCATTAAGGGCCGCAAAAGCGGCCGGAATGATCATCGCCGGATCGCTTCCCACTACTCTGTTTGTCCCCATCGTAACAGTGATTGGGCGCTCAGTGTTGGCGCGCAGGGTCAAACAAGGAATCCCTAGAACACTTGTCTCCTCCTGGATACCCCCGGAATCCGTCAACACCAAACGCGCGTTGCTATAGAGGCGGAGAAAATCCAGGTAGCCGAGCGGCTCAATCGAGCGCAAACCTTTGATCCTTTCCACTCGAGCATCAAGTCCAAGCTCAGCAATTGTCTTCCGAGTGCGCGGATGTACCGGGAAAACTATCGGGAGCTGTTCGCTGATCCTTTCGAGCGCGTCGAGGATCCCTCCGAAGACGACCGGATCGTCGACGTTAGAAGGGCGGTGTAACGTCAGCACCGCATAACTCTTATCTGCCAGTCCCAACTGTTCTGTAATCCGGGATTGACGGGATTGTTCGAGCAGTTTGTAAAGCGAATCGATCATGATGTTCCCGACCATTCGTATTCGCTCTGGTGAAATTCCCTCTGTGCGCAGGTTCTCGTCTGCATCGGCGGAAGGCGTAAAAAGTAGATCGGCAATCTGGTCTGTTAGTAGGCGGTTGATCTCTTCCGGCATCGTGCGGTCGTGGCTACGCAAACCCGCTTCGACATGTGCGACCTTGACGCCGATTTTCGCGCAAACAAGTGCACAGGCGAGCGTGGAGTTAACATCACCGACGACCATCACCCAGTCAGGCTTCTCGCGCAAAACTACTGGTTCAAAGCGCTCCATGATGGCAGCTGTTTGCGCCGCGTGGGAGTTGGAGCCTACGCCCAGGTAGACATCGGGTTGCGGCAGGTCCAGATCACGGAAGAAAGCATCAGACATGGCCGCGTCGTAATGTTGGCCCGTATGAACAACAAGCGGCGCAAACTCTCGTTCTCGCCGCTTCATTGCTTCTACAATCGGCGCGACCTTCATGAAGTTGGGGCGCGCACCGACAACGTTGATTACTTTAATCATGTTCCGAGTTCCGAGTTTCGAGTTCCGAGTTCGAGTTCGAGTGCGCTCTAGACT
>DATBSH010000028.1:0-19900 GCA_036559885.1 Pyrinomonadaceae bacterium | reverse complement strand
AACAGTACAACCGCCAGATTTCAGACATACTGACGATTCAGGACGAAATCTCGCGCATCGTTACGGACAAGTTGAGCGTCCGAATTAACGAGGATGATCGACGGCGACTCGCGCACCGTGCGACCGAAGACGTCGAGGCGTATCAGCTGTATTTGAAAGGTCGCTGGTTCTGGAATCAGCGGACCACTGAAGCCAAACGGCAGGCGTTGGAGTTATTTGAAAAGGCAATAAGCATCGACCCGAACTTTGCTCTCGCTTACGCTGGAATTGCCGATGGTTACGCGCTCAGCAGCATCGGACCAATTGAAGACTCCTACCAGAAGGCAAAGGCGGCGGCCGCAAAAGCGCTGGAGATCGATCCAAACCTCGGAGAGGCGCACGCCACACTTGGATTCATCAAGTCACATTACGAACGTGATTGGACTGGCGCCGAAGCCGAATTCAAACGGGCGATTGAGCTCAACCCAAGTTATGCGACCGCTCATCATTGGTATGCTGATCAGTTGGGAGTTCACGGTCAGTTTGATCAGGCACTTCATGAAATGCAAGTTGCCGCAGAGTTGGATCCCTTTGCGCCGATTATCAGTACCGACATCGGAGTGAATTTCTTTTTCCAGAGAGAATACGACAAGGCGATCGAACACCTTCGCACGTCGGCTGAGAAGTTTCCGGACTTTTTCCCTGCTCATTACTACCTCGGTTGGGTCTATACGGAAAAGAAAATGTATTCTGCCGCCCTGGCCGAATATGAACAGGCGCTAACGCTGTCGAAAGGCCATAGTATGGTGTTGGCGATGAAAGGATATACGTATGGGCTCTCCGGCCGAAAGACTGAAGCACTGAAGGTGCTGAAGGAACTCGAATTTAGAAGCACCCGAGAATCCGTCTCACCTCTCAGGTTTGCCATGGTCTACATCGGACTTGGCGATAAGGATCAGGCTTTCAAGTGGCTAAATACGGCGTGCGATAAACGAGACATACTTGTCATCTATCTAAAGGTGAGCCCTTTCTACGACACGCTCAGAAGCGATCCAAGATTTAATGTTTTGTTACAGCGTTTGAACCTTGCTTAAGAATCAAAAGTTTGATATCTGCTTCCGTCAGACAGTGGTTGGGTGAACGCCACTGTCTGCCTTTCTCAACTGGGCTTTGCCGCAGATCTCCCGATTTGAGGCTTGCCTCCAACCAGACTGGAGAAACATATGGCCACGAAGGAAACTGTCATTCAAGCAGTGACGCCGCCACAAGTGCACTTAACGACTCAAGAAGCCGATATCCTGAGGGAACAGTTCAGCGCAGAGTTGGCAAACGTTATTTCCGCGCGCACTAACCCAAACCTACCGTCACTTGAAACTAACAATCCCTCAAACCCTCCAAGCAAGAAAGGCGGAAAGAAGGGTGGCAAGAAGGGTGGCAAGAAAGGCAAGAAAGGCGCTCGCAAAGCAACCAAGAAGAAAGCCGCCCGCAAGTCAACCAAGAAATCAGGTAAGAAGAAGTAAGCCCATTGCGGTGAACCTTCGGCAGACAGGCTGAACCATGCAACACCTCTGAGGGTGTTAGTGCGTTCGAATTCTGTCAACATTTTCAGCCATGAAGATTTGTCTCATCAGCCCACCGACGGTCACTGAGTTCAGTGAACGAAAAATAGTGGAAACTGAAGCGATAAGGCTCATAGCTTCTCATGCGCCAATGGGAGTTTTGAGCCTTGCCGCGGTACTCGAACAACATGCACTAGAGCCACAAATCGTCGATCTCAATCGCTTGTACTATGAATACGTCTCTAACGAAAGCACGGATACGATTGGTGACACGTTTTGTGCCTTTGCTGCTGATGCATTGCGAACGATTGAAGCCGATGTTTTTGGTTTTAGCACAATTTGCAGCACCTATCCTCTTACTTTACGACTCGCCCAACGCGTACATGAGAGCCATCCGGGTTCGTACATAGTGCTTGGTGGTCCACAGGCCTCAGTCGTCGATGTGGCTACACTCGAGCACTTTCCGTTTATTGATTCGATTGTCCGTGGTGAAGCTGAAGTAACTTTGATTCAGCTGCTGGACGTACTTTCCAGCAACAGTAGGTTTGAGAATCTGCCGGGTATCTCCTACCGCAATGCAGGGAACGTTGTGCGTAATCCAAATGCACCTGTAATAGAAGATCTCGACAGTCTGCCGTTGCCGGCATTTCATCTCTATCCCCACCTGAAAGATTGTTATTTTGCTCCGCTTGAGGCGGGCAGGGGCTGTCCGTTTGCATGTAGTTTCTGTTCGACAAACGATTTCTTTCGCCGGCGGTTTCGGATGAAATCGCCGCAGGTACTCCTCCAACAAATGTTCGCCATTAAGAAGGAATATGGCATTAGCAGCTTTGAACTAATTCACGACATGTTCAACGTGGATCGAAAAAAGGTTGTGAGTTTTTGCGAGACGGTCCTGGGATGTGGCGAAAAGTTGTCATGGAGCTGTAGCTCTCGGACAGATTGCATTGACGATGAGTTAATCTCCCTAATGGCACGCGCGGGGTGTAATCGCATTTTCTTCGGGATCGATACCGGATCCGATCGAATGCAAGCAATGATTCACAAACGGCTGAACTTACAAGAAGCCGATGCCAGGATTCATTACGCTCATCGCAAGGGAATGGAACCCACCGTTTCCTTGATCACGGCGTTTCCGGAAGAAACAAAGGAAGATGTACGCGGTACGGTCCGGTTCTTCGGAGACTCGTTGCGGTATGAGCATGCGGAAATACAATTCCACTTACTGGCTCCTCTTGCGGAGACGCCGATTACGACGCAGTACAAGGACCAGTTAGTCTACGACGACATTTTCTCGGACATCTCTTTCCAGGGTTGGGCGCAGCATCCAGAGGACCGGGACCTGATAATTGCGCATCGCGATATCTTTCCCAACTTTTATGGTGTTCCAACCCCCTTGGGCCGTGAGTTTCTGCGAGAGTTGCGCGAATTCGTCCTGCGAGGCATGCTCAAACACCGATGGTTGATGCTTCTGCTTCACCGTGAGAGTGGAGACCTGCTAAGCGTATTCGACCAGTGGCAAGCATGGTCCGTTTGTGAACGCGCAAAGGACGGCGTGGTTGACACAACGCGGGGTTATTACACAAGTGATGCGTTCTCTGACGATCTGTTTCGATTTATTGAATCAGGCTACGAAGGCGAGAATCGACATCTACTGAGCACGATGGTCGAAATAGAGAAGGCGCGGCGGTGTTTCGACACCGACGCTGGTCCTATTTCGGAATCATCTATGCCAGAAACGCTCGCACTGCTAAGCACGGAATTGAGACCGGTAGTCGCGACGGATACTCGAATTGTCATGGTCGACGCAGACTACAAACGAATAATGAGAGCCCTCAAGCGAAGAGAGCGACTCGATCACATACCAGCCCAGAAAGTAATTCTGGTCTTAGTCAGAGACGGAGAAGAAATCAGAATCATACAGTTGAATGATCTTACTTATCAGCTTATGAAACTATGCGACGGCCTGCACAACGTCGAAGAGATCGCCACTAAGTTTTCTTCAGTTGGACCATCGGATGTGTCTCCAATGAAAGCTACGATTTTTGGGCTCACATTTCTGGCAGATAAAGGTCTTATTGAAACTCGCCTCGCCGCTTAAGTGTTAGTCGTGGTGAGTTTCGAGGAAATTTCAAATTATTTCTTGATCGGTAGGAAAACCCTAAGATGACGACTATACGAACAACTCAGGGACGAGCGGTGACCCATTGCCATGTTCCCCACAGCCCTTGTACAAGAGAATTGAACGCGGATGAAGTAGAGTTCTGCAGACAGAAGGCCCGGCAACATAATCCAGATGCGGTTGAAATCTCCCAACCAACTTCCATCTATAATTGTCACGGTTTCGCATATGCAGAGAGTCATGGTTGGTTTAGCCATCCAGAACGGTTCTTCGAAGATGATTTCGATAAGCTGCCTCTTGAGTCGGCGCGCGAAGACGACTTCGTCATTTATATGGATGACGAAACGCTCATGCATAGCGCAAAGATCATCCAAGTTACGGATGATGGCGAGATCCTCGAACTGCACAGTAAGTGGGGACATTTGGCCTTACTTAGTCATACGTTGCACGGTGTTCCGCGGATCTACGGTAGACCTAGCCATTTAGTACGACGCCGGGAGTGAACCTCGAGATGGAAAACACAGACTTAACAGCAAGAATCCAAGCCGCGATTGACCGCTTTTCAGATCGCGAAGTGTACGGAGAGTTAATGCTCGCGAGTTCGCCGGCTGCGGCGAAGAAAATCGCAGAGAGCCTGCCGGGCGTAAAGGATCTTGTTGCTATTGGGCCCGACGCTGGGCCGGCTGTTCAGGATCTTTTGAATCGCGAGGCTTCGAACGACAATCAGCTTACGACAATTGCTCTTTACTTGCTTTCCCGAATGCCAACAGACACAAGAACAACCGACTCGTTAGCGAGACCTCTAGCGTCGCAGCAATTCACGGGGATTAATGCTGAGCTTGCGGGAGAGGTTTTTTTGAATTCCCTGGGACAGGATGTGAATCAAGAAGATCGATATACAACTGCGGTGCGCGAAGCCAAGAAACGTATAGAACAGAACCCGCCATAACAGAAATAGATTTCCTCGGTGGTCGTGTAAAAGTTCACCTTCTCATTCTCCCCAAGCTTCAGCTTGGGGGTTAGCGGCCCCTCTAGGAGAGTAGAACCGTTTTAACGGTTTCCATGTAAACGCAACGACTGCTGGCGCTCTCAACAAATTAAGAAACCGTTAAAACGGTTCGGGCTATGTGTGACTTGTCCCTGATCCCCCAAGCTGAAGCTTGGGGAGAATGAGAGGTTGAGTTTTCCTACGGTCTTTGAAGCCGGTGTTGTCTTAGTGGGTTCGCAAACATCACGGCTGTTTTTCGCCTTGCTTCTTTTGTTCGTCGCCTGTTTTCTTCCGCTGGCGCGCCCACTCTTCAATGCTTTCTCGAATGAATTCTCCTAAGTCTTCAAACTCACGTGAGGACTTTTCCCAGAAATCTTTGAACATCTTCGGATCGAACCCAAGACCATAAGCGCGACCGAATCCTTTCGCCGGGCCGAGCTCGTCTTCGTAATAAGCAGCGAGCTGACGCGAGGCCATCGCCACCACGGTTAGCGAACTGCCTGCCGGTAGCGGATCGAACACAGTAGCGACAGCCGGATCAATTTCCTTGAGCCGTGCGAGAACGCGATTGTATTGTTCGGTGCAGAACGCAGCAGCATCTTCTTTGCCGCCAGTCCACTCAGACTGTAACGCCATTCTGGCCGTGCGGCGAAGCACGTTGATTAGTTTAAGGAGTTCTTTTTCTCGTTCCATAAAGCGATCCTCTTGAAATCATTGCCGATTGCCATCCCCAATCAGTCAAGTTTCAGTCCCACAATTCAAGCTCCCCCAAATTTCAGGTCGGGAAGGACGGCTTGCCCCCGCTCAAGATTAGCAACACACTGAGCTTGGGCCACGTCTAGACCATGAGCGGCGCGGACGGCAGCCAAATGCGAACACGTGTGGGTAAGCCCAGCCGAAGTCAGGTTCATCAGCCTCGAAGTATGCCAACAGTTCGCGAGCAGCAATTCGAACAACTTCGGGTGACGCGTCTTCCGCTAGCGGCGTAAATAGTGTGCTGGTCGCAGGCTCAATCTCCGTCAGTCGCGCAAGTACCTTGTTGTACTGGCTGACGCAGAAACGAGTGGCATCTGCACCAGACTTGGTCCAAGCCGCATAACCGGCGGCGCGTGCAATGCGTCGCAAGACGTTTAGTAATTTCGTTTTTTCGTTTTCCATAATGATTTCCTCTGTTTCATTGCCCAATTATCGGTTCATGGTCACCAAACTGTACCTCATCTTCGCTGTCTTTCTAATCGGCAATTGGCAATGTCTTCAACGCTCGATCAACTTCTCCTTCATGAGTTTTTTCCCCTGGTGCAATCTCCATTTCACTGTCGACAGCGGCAGATTCATAAACGCAGCAATTCTTTTTACCGGCATCTCATCAACAAATCGCAGTTTCAATGGCATTGCATAATCAGCCGGAAGGCTTTCAAGTGCGAGTAGAACTTCCTTGTTTTCACTGGAGTCCATCAGCGGCCTCGCCAATGCCTCGATGTTCTCCAGCAGAACCTCGTCCATGCCGACGCGCTTTTTCAGCTGCGCAGCTTCGCGCTTATTGAAACGGAGAGCTCGATGGCGCGTAATCGTCGAAAGCCATCCGGCGAATCTGTTCGGCTCTTCTATCGTCGGTAGCGCTTTGAATGCCAGCAGCAGTGCATCCTGAGCGATATCTTCCGCATAATCGGTGCCAACGATCGTCCGCGCCAAGCGCACTACTGCTGCGCGATACCGCAACACCAACTCTTCAAAAGCTTCCAGATCGCCCAGAATCGCCGCCATCACCAGCACTTCGTCGGGCGACCCTAGACGTCCCATCCGCTGCTCCAGATCCCTGCAACCAAGTTGCTCATAGTTATAGAGACATCGTACGAGCAAAAGGATAGGTAGGTTTATGTCCGATACGCTTTAGCTTGTCGTGACGTGCCCCCAAATTCAACTTCTTTCAGGAAATAATGATTAGCAGTCAATAAGGTCGGCGTGAGTTCCTGAAAGAAGTTGAACTTGGGGGCACGTCACGACAAGCTAAAGCGTATCGGACATTCGGCAATCGGCAATTTCCCGCTTGTCTCCTTCCCACTTTATCTCTACAATCCCCCCATCAGTTCTCCTCCAAAGTCGCCCTGGAGTCGTGCGGGGTCTCTTCCCACGAATTCGATCTAAGTCTCTCCCAAGGTTCTCTTTCAATTTGCGCCAACTGGTTTCGGTACGCTTTAGCTCGGCGTCAAAGGTCTGCTCGTCTAACTTTGAGGAAACCGAGCAATAAACGTCGACGGCAGGCTAAAGCTTATCGAACATCGAGCATCTAAAGCGTACCCGACATCGAGCTAAAGCGTATCGAACGTCAAAGGGGAATTCGCAATCGGCGGTTTTAGTCACGATGCTGCGAGGAAAGTACAGCTTTACGAATCAAGGCCTAAGTGCCAACGGCTCGATTGGCTTCGGGTTCAATGGTTACCGCAATGGCTATCGCCGTGCATTCTCAAACGGAGCTACGACAATGAGAGTATTCTGTGCCGAACACAAAAAGAGTTTCTTGGCGCCGCGACAAAGTCCCATCAGATGCGAGAACCGCGGTCACGTACTCGGCGAGTTAGACTTCGCAGGTAGTGGAGCACACGATCATTCGTTTTCCTCCCAACCTAAATGGCAGTATTGCTGTAACTGTGAACACTTCTCGTTGATCCATTTCGATGATAACGGTTTGCACCGCTGTCAGGTTTGCACGCGGCGCAGTTCTAATCTCTATCTGTGCGGCAGTTGCTTCACGCTCAGCTTCGAGTCAGTTACTCCGCTCGAAACCAAAAATTTCACACTGACTGCTGACGGTGCACCGCGACCTTGTTGTCCGGGGTGTTTGCGACCCGCCTCTTCAGACTTGCGGGAACATAGTTGCGACGAAGTCCGAACATCGTTTGTCACAAGCTTGACCACTTGTCCAATCTGTGGTGAGCGTTTGGATATTGGACCAGCGTTTCCATCTTCTGTTCGCGACTACCTGAAGAGGACAAAGGCTGCAAATAAACTATATGTGACATTTGATTACGAGACCGAACTCTTCGTTCTCATCGAAGACGGCGAATTTGTTGTGGTCAGCAATAACGATGACTCAGGCCGTACATTTCTTCTGCCTCGTTCAACTCGGCTCTCTGCCCCGAAAGATTTTTATGAGTTGTATCAGGACTACTATCACTGCACAGCACCTGCGGCAGGTGACATCACAGTCTCAGACCCGGCGGTTGTTGTCGAAACTCGCGAGGGGTGGAGATTTGAGACGCCGGGGATTTTTGTGATTGCCGCGGATGATACAAAGAAGGCCCCCGTCCTTGTTACGGAGCACCGCACGGATCCGGCAGTTAAGCCCCATGCGCCGGCGCCGGCTGCGGAACTCGCGGCGACTCCTTGTAAGTTTTGCGAGACACTCATCGAAGCGAAATACGCATTCTGTTGGAAGTGTGGACATCCACGCGCGAAGAACGATCAAGACGTGCGGCCGGAACGATCGCGACTGATTGTGTCGGCTGAAGACTACGCAGATGAAACAGAAGTCCGGTCTGAGAAGCGTCGAGCATTTGGCGAGCCTCCGTCCTGGGATTCGGCGCCCAGCAGAAAAACGAATCCCGGTCGTTCAGTGCTGAAGCTCTCCGGCATAGTCTTAGCGGGACTGCTTTTCGGCGCACTCAGTTTATTTGCGCTAACGCGTTCGAGTTCCAGCGCACCTTCGTCCCCGGTCACAGAAACCGCTGCACCTGTTGTCCAACCCAGTACGACACCGACTGTCAATCGTGAGATCACTGGAGCCCAGACAAAACCGGCCTTGTTAAATCCTCCGGCGGCCAGCGCTGAAGATGCCGCTCTGGAGCGGTTACGGCAAATCGCGAGTTCGTCGGAGCAGACAAAGGTGCTACAGAAGTTCTCGGAAACGGAAAAGAAGTTTTCGAGCGACTATCGAATCCCATATGAACGCGCCAAAGTGACAGTCGCCGGGCGCAAAAGGAACTTCCGCGAAGAGGCTTTCGCTGCGCTAAACCGCGCGGCGCAAAAGGCGATTCACACCGGCAAGACGGGAGAGATGTTGGAACACTTGAAGAAAGACAGCGATGGTGATTTCCAGCAGCTATCTCGCAATCATCGCGAGTGGGTCCAATTGCAGAAGGCTTTGAAGAGCAAAGACGTGAGTGTGCTGAATAGTGATGAAGGATTCTAAACAGGAGCAGGAGCAGCAGGCAGGAGCAGCAATCATTGGTCAATTATCATTTGACCAATGATTGCTGCTCCTGCCCGCTGCCCCTGCTCCTGAATCTTTTTCTTCCCCTATCTCACAAACCTAACTAAAATGTCCTCGTGCCCCCTTCCGTCGTCCGTTGACTTAGTTCACTGCATTGGTTTTACGAAGCTCGTCACTCCATCTCGCTGTTAGCTCTGGCGACAGCAGTGCGATCCGCGCAATGCTCGCTGACGGCGCGGATGTCAACGCAAGAAACGACAGCGGTCAGACTCCGCTCATCCTCGCCATCATTACCGGCCAATATCAAGTCGTCGAGCTGTTGCTTGCGACTCGCGCGGATCCTTTTCGTCAGGACAACACGGGTCTGAACGCAATCCAGTGGGCACAGCGGAAGGGTCGACCTGATCTGGCGGAATTGTTGTCGAAGTCCTCCCATTGGGCTACCAGGGAAGAAACCCCGAGACTGGATACAGAAGAGCAGACGCCTCGACCCTCTGAGCCACAGCCGCAACGTGCACCGTTATCTGCCGAGGAGCGATCGCGTCGGTTCATTGCCGGACTAAAACAAAGGCTCGACGAAAAAGCAGTTCGCGAGGTTAGCAGCCCGCTTCCTCCATCGACTGAGGAGGCGCTAGCCCGAAGAACTGACGCGGAGACAGCGGAACATAGAGACGCGGTGATCGAGCCTCCCAAAGTTCCAGTCACAATTGGGAAAGCACCTGCGAGTGAAGATCACTTCAATACGCCTTCGCTGCGTGAGGAAGAAAGCAAGCATCGATCATCGAGCCGTAAGCGATGTCCGAAATGCGGCACCGTTTACGACAGTGAGTTGTTGGCGTATTGCGCCTACGACGAAGTTCCGCTTGTCGATGCCGACACACCAATCGTAACTCCTCGGCCGCAAGCCGACTCCGGTCCTATGTTTTGGGGCCTTGTGCTCATTGCTCTCGCAGTCGGTGCGCTTGCCGGTCTCTTCATCATCAATCGTCTATTCGACACGTCACGCAACCCGAATCCTTCAGTCGCAGCGCCCCAGCCGCAACCGTCTCAAAAGGGGAAACCGCAGCTAAGCGAAGAACTCGCAGGCAAAGCTGACCTCTTGCCAGATGCTGAGGTACCGGCAAACACAACAAAGGAACCCGCCACGATCACTGTTAGAGTTCGAGTCGATAGGGGTGGCAGAGTTTACTCGGCGTCGAGTACATCGGGCGATCAGGTGTTGCGACAAGCAGCAATTGAGGCTGCCACGAAGGCTGCGTTTTCAGTGAAGAAGTTGAAGGGTCGCGGCGCTGAAGGAACGATTAACTATACGTTCAAGTAGATTCTGATCTGCTTACACTCAAGCTTCGGCCCCACCATTCAAGCACAGCAAAATTTCAGGTCAGGAAGGGCGGTTTACCCCCGCTCAAGATCCATCACCAATCAAGCTTCAGGCCCACCATTCAAGCTCAGTAAAATTTCAGGTCAGGAAGGTTGAGCTGATTACTGGTTCAGGCTACTGCACCGCTATCGAAGTTTCTCGATTGTCCTCATAAACATCTCGACCCGCGCTGGATCGATCGAATTAGCCCAGTGGTTATCGATCTTGAAGGACGATCCGACAATAAAGCCGTCAGCTTCCTTATAAAACTCATTGATGTTTTCTAGGCTGATACCTGAACCGAGGAACACTGGTATGCCGCAATGGCTCTTCGCGTCGCGGACATCTGATACGTTTGGCGGTTCGCCAGTTACTCCGCCACTGACAATCACACAGTCAGCTCCCATGAATTCAACCGTCTCGGCAGTAGTTCCAAGACTGACATCGGCCGTGATTGCGTGCGCAGCATGTTTTTTCTTCACGTCAGTCCACACCTGAATGCGCGTCGCTCCGATCATTCGCCGGTACCGGAGTAGCTTCCCTGCGGACGCTTCTAACATTCCTTCGTCAGCCACGTGGGCGTACGCGTAAGCTTCGGCGCGAATGAAGTCGAGGCCGGCTGCCTGTGCAACAGCCAACGCTTCTATGTTAGCTCCAGCAAGAATTTGAATGCCGACGGGCAAACGCGCCTCCGCTTTAACTTCAAGTCCGATCGCGGTCATCGCAGCTACGATCTCCGGTCCGACCTCGCCACGCAGATAAGGCACATCGTGCATGTTCTCAATCATCACGCCATCAACATTAGACTCTCGATAGATCTGCGCCTCACGTCGCGCATCCGCAACCAGTTCAGCTCCTGTTTGAGTAGAGCGAGGCGTGCCTGGTAACGCTCCCACATGAATCACACCAATGACAGGTTTGGGTTTTGAGAAGAGCATAGAATATGGAGAATATACTGCTTACGGCCTGACCAAAGCGCAAGTACACCAAGGAGTGCGGACCAAGAAGCTAGTAAGATTTCAGGTCAGGAAGGGCGGTTTACCCCCGCTCAAGATTCATCACCAATCAAGCTTGAGTCCACAATTCAAGCTCAGTAAAATTTCAGGTCAGGAAGGGCGGTTTACCCCCGCTCAAGATTCATCACCAATCAAGCTTGAGTGTTAGTGAAGGTTGAGCTGATTACTGGTTCAGAAAATCCTCGATCACGCGTCGATCATTCTGATCTTTTATCCGCGTGAACAACCGGGTCCCGAGTTTCTTAATTGTCTCAGGTTTATCGAACGGCAAACGGTCGTACACCTGTCCGCCGCTGAAATGGCACGGCATACATTTGGAATGTAAGATCGGTTTTACTTGCGTCTCAAAATCAACTCGGGGTTTGGACATCGAGGAGGCAGGAGTACTCGCGACCGAAACAGCGTTGACAGTGCGGTCGGGCTTGGCGCCACCGAAATTAACCAGTAGCAACCCCATCGAAAACAAAACAAGCACTGCTCGCATGCGCACATGGTACGCCTGTCTTGGCCCATAGTGAAGAGCAAAGTACTGACTACAATTTTTTGGAGTTGCTGTCTATTTTTCGGAGGGCGCAAATTCCGGATTGTAAATCGCAGCTATGCCGTGCGCGATCAATCCCTGATTAGCTCGCGAAGAATTCGCAAACACAATCACCGTCAACTTATCGTCGACATAGCGGGAAATCTGCGACTTAAATCCCTGCCAGGATCCACCGTGTTCGATGATGCGATGGCCGCGAACTGAACCAAGGCCCCATCCAAAACCATATGGAGCGGTCGTACCGTTATTCAATTTAACTGGCGTCCACATCTGCTCCAGACTTGAACGCTTGAGAAGCTTTTCCGTGTAAAGTGCTGCGTCCCACTTTGCCATGTCATAAACGGTCAGATAAAGCGCGCCATCCGCCGTTGTGTTTAGAGAAGGTGAGACCCAGCTTTGATTCTTCAACTGTCCCTGTACAAGTCGATAGCCCGCTGCACGGTGAGGCACAATGTCCTCCTCACTAATTACACGCGCCGTAACCATTCCCAGCGGCTTGAAAACGCGATCTCGGAGAAAGTCGCCGTAGAATTGACCGGTGACTTTGTGGATCAGAATGCCTAACGTTACATACCCCAGATTGCTGTAACTCCATTTTTCGCCTGGTTGGAACGCGAGGGGAATCGCCTTGGTACGTTCGAGAAGTTCGTCTTCTGTGTAATCGCGACGAAAGTTGAAGTCGGATGGATAGTCACTCATACCTCCACTGTGCGTAAGCAAATGGCGCACAGTCACCTTTTGCCAATCTGGCGGAGCTCCTGGAAAGTACTTTGCGATAGGATCGTCGAGAGCGAGCCTGCCTTCCTCAACCAACATCATGATGGCCGTGGCAGTGAACTGCTTGCCCATTGATCCCGACTGAAAAATCGTCTCCGGTATTACGGGAACCTCATGCTCGACATTCGCGAGGCCATAGCCCTTCGCCAGAGTGATGGCACCGTTGCGCACCACAGCTATTGCCACACCGGGAATCCGTTGTTTCTCCATTTCCGATTTGACATATGCGTCGACTTTGTCACTAGTAGTGGAGGTTTGGGCAAAGCAATTAACCACCATCAGCAAGGTGACAAACGGAACAACTACTCGCGTTATTTTCATAGCAGATCCTTTGTTTGTATTGCTCATGCGGGGCCTCAAGATAGGATTGAGTAGCAAGGCTAATAAACTCAACTACAGAACGGGAGCGAAGCGACCGATTGAACTAGCGTTGGCGATTGCGTTAGTTGAAATCGGTCGCTTCGCTTCCGTTCTGTGGTTGAGTCCGCGCGTATCAGACATCAGCATCTGTGTAGTCTGTGTAATCTCTGGATATTCTTCGTCGTTACTTAAACTCCAACCGGGCCATGGTTCCATTCAGTCCTGCTGCGAACCCCACGGCGGAGTTTTTTCGCAAGCCGGGAGCAAAACTCAATGTGTCGAATCCCTGACCGGCAATGGGCCTCCACGTTTGGCCATCATCCTCCGACCAGTCAGCGCCGCTCGGCCCAACTGCAACTATCGTTTGGCTACCAGGCAAAAATCCCACCGCCGATCGATAACCTGATAGTCCTTTGATTAATTTCCAGGTTACGCCGCCGTCGCTGGTAAGTGCGAGGTTGTCGACGGCGACTTGTTCATTCTTGTAATCGCCGCCCACGACAACCCCATGTTTGGCGTCCCGGAAAGCAATCGAGAATATTCCGCTAGATGATCCGGATTTGAGTGGCGTTTCGGCAATCGTCCATGTAAGTCCGCCATCTTCTGTCCGCAACACTCGCGACTTTGTCGCAGCCCCCGTTGCGATCCAAGCTTTGGATTTGCCGAACAGCGCGATGTTTGAACCACTCGCGGCAAACGCCCCTTCGTTCTGAAGCGCCGCCGGCAATGAGGTTGGCGGCACCCGCTTCCAATCCATTCCGTTGATGGTTGTTAGAATGCAAAAACGTCCGTCGATTGAATCGCCGATCGCAATTCCATGCTTTGCATCCCAGAAAGCCATTGAATCGTAGAACGCTTTCGGATCTTCGTTTCTGAATTGTAGGTGCCATGTGACGCCCGCATCAGTTGTCTTGTAGATACGAGACGCTGGTCCGTTACCGATACTCAAAAGGTAGGCAGTAGTGGCATCGATTGCATCCACGTCACGGAAGTCAAGCTGTTCTTGCGTCACAGTAAATTTGTGCCACGTCGCACCACCGTCAGTGGTTCTCAACACCGTACTTGCTGATCCGCTGGCCCAGACGACCTCTTTGCTTACTGCACTAAGGCCCCGCAGTCGCACCGTTACCCCGGTTTGTTGAATGGTCCAGCGAGGGGTTGAGAGAGTTAATGGCAATAGGAGCGCTGAAAATAAGATAGGACGCATAGGTCTAATTCGTCCTATGCGTCCCATATCGTACCCTTCACGACTCATGATTTTACCTGGCCTGATAAATCAGCTCCTTTTTATTTCCGGTTTTGCCTACCAAGAAACCGGTGATTGCACCAACTCCCGCGCCGAGGACCGTCAAACCTGCTATCACAGCACTATCGAGGCTGTCGAAGTAATCATCCTTGCTGGCGCCAATACCGCCAACCACTGCACCGGCGCCTGCTCCAACACCCAGGCCGATCAGTGTTGCTTTCGCTGCTGACTTATTGCTTACAAGGTAGATACTTTGCACGTCGTCTTTCTTAATGTCCTGGTTATTGTTTTTTATGTTGAGGGTGATATTCGAGTCAGAAGCGCGGGTTAGAATCCCTTTCAAAGACTTACCGTTCTTGAGTTTTATTGAAACCTTGGTTCCCGAGGCTAACGAACTCACGCGTGACCAATCGCCGGTTCCACTTTGAGCACATAACCGAAGCGGTAATAGCAAAAGAGCGGCGATGACGAAAACAACAGCGACATAGTGGTGTCTTATCAACATAGATGCTCCTTTATTGTGCTGAGGTGATTCCCGCGAGGGCGCGCCATTGTCTTCCTAAACATGCTGAAAGCACAAGGAAAACCGGTCCACTTTTGTAATTGGCTGGGCTGGGCTATTAACTCGCGAGGTAGCGATGGTCCACCATTAAGCAGCGATCCTGGACCACTTTGATCCCGGCTTTGGCAAGCGTTTCCGCAACCTGTTCGTGCCGAATGCCTGATTGCATCCATACTCCCTTTGGCCGGCACGCAAGGATGTCTTGAAGGTGGGGCTCAACGTCTTCAGAACGCCGAAAGACGTTTACCAGGTCGACCTGGAAGGGGATCTCTTTCAAAGATCGATAGACTTGTTGGCCCAGAATTTGTGTAACTTCCGGGTAGTAAACCGGCACTGGGACAATCTGAAAACCGGCCGACTGCAGGTACTTGGGTACGTAGAACGCTGGTTGAAACGACTGTGCTTCTGTTTTTATTCCGAGCACCGCGATGCTTTTGGTCGCCGCCAACAGATCGCGTAGACCTGCGGTGTCATCGACAAGATTCTCTCGCCAGCTCATAAGAAACTCACTAGCGCCCTCGACGCTTCAGGCAAGCGGTCAGTTCGGGAGTTTGTGTGAATCCACATTCGCCATTCGCTTGCCGTTCACAGCGCGCCTGCTTGTAACATTCGTACTCGCTTCTGTACTCGCAGGTTGTTATTACCTCTTCATCAGAACACACCTGCCCCGAACATCCAGTCTTGATACATGGTTTGCGTGAAGTCGTCTGAGCCTTCGCTCGCAAATAGAACTGCGACGCGTCCAAAGTGCTTGCACTGCCCGCAGGACCAGTTACACGTCGAAGCGTACCGCTGACGAGAATTCCTTCGGGACTGGTTAACCCTGTGAAAGCTTCCTGCACTAACGCATCGGAGGCGCCGACTTTATTAAGTTCGACTCCGGCGATCTTCTGCGCTACGGTAGAGTTCAGTCGCGCTTCATGATGCGTCAAACATGGGTGAGTGATGCAACGGACTCCCAAATCACGGACGCGAAAAAACTCGGCGGTCGGACGTCCATCGGTAGCCGCCTGCCAACTCTCGCGTACTCGAAAGCGACCGAGCTTGCCAAAACGCTGGTGCGTACTGCTGACGATCTCACCACGCAACAAAGCTCTTTCAGGTTCCACTTCGCCATGACCGTTCCAATCAATTTCCGACACGTAGCACTCACCGGCGTAACGATTGTTCGCACACAATGTCCGCGATCCATTTACGCGCCGCACAAAGTAGCCCCCGCACATGGGAGATGCGCAGCGTCGCAGGTCCGGGCGCAAGGTGAAATATGTCGAAGTGCTCGCAAGCGAATCGACCGGGTCAGACGATGTGTAGGTTGTTTCCTCAACTGCGCGAGGGACAGCAGCAGCGAATGATAGCGAAGTAAGGACCGCAGCTATTGATACAACTCTGATGTAAGTAAGTTTCGACACGCCGCCTCCTGTCAGATTTGGTTGTGGTTTGCTTTATCCTACACTGCAAACACCTCGTAAGACACGCGACACAACGTGGCTAAAGCGTGGTGTCGTACTAGCTTATTGCGCCCAATCGATGTAAGGTAACCGCACACACCTTCGTTCAGACCCGCAGAGTTTGATGCATCTCAGAAAGGATTAATTATGAGTCGCCCTGGAGTCATTTTGAATCGGACCCTCTTCGCCCTATTCGTCGTCAATATCATTCTCTTCGCCGCACCCACCCAAGCGCAGCCCTCAAAGACAAAAAGCGACGCAAAGCAGTCTGTCCCACGCGCCGTCAAGGAGTACACGATCGAGCAGTTCATGAATACCGTGCGTATCGGTGGCAGCTCATTTTCATCCGACGAAAAATCAATTCTATTCCACAGTAACAAATCTGGGATCTTTAATGTTTACTCGGTTCCGGTTACAGGTGGGGCACCTACTCAACTTACAAGCTCAACGAAGGAGAGTACCTTTTCTGTCTCGTATTTCCCACATGATGCTCGCATCCTCTACACATACGACCGTGGCGGTAATGAGAACAGCCATATCTACGTGCGCGAGTTGAATGGTACGGAACGCGACCTGACACCAGGTGAGAAGGTTAAAGCTAACTTCCTCGGTTGGAGCTTCGATCGAAAGTCTTTCTTCTTTTCAACCAACGAACGTGACGCACGTTTCTTCGACATCTATGAAATGCCCCTCGACACTTTCAAACCGTCTCTAATTTATAAGGATGAAACGGGGCTGGATTTCGGTGATATCTCGAACGATAAGATGTACATCACGTTTCAGAAGAATGGGGCGTCAACCTCTGATTCTGATGTGTATATCTACAACGTCAACACAAAGGACCTGAAGAATATTACTGCGCACAGCGGGGATGTTGCGAATAGTCCGCAAGTCTTTGATGTAAATTCAAAGACTCTCTACTACCTTACCGATGACAAGAGTGAATATCAGTATGTTGCTCGGTACAACCTCGCGACTGGACAGAAGGACATAGTCGAAAAAGCGTCTTGGGACGTCTTTTATACCTACTTCTCACGCAACGGTAAGTATCGGGTGACGGCCGTCAATGAAGACGCACGAACAAAGATAAAAATCTATGAGACCGCAACTGGAAGGCTCGTGGAACTGCCGCGTTTGCCAAACGCTGACATCACTGGCGTAAACATTTCGCCGAGCGAGAAGTTGATGGCGTTCTATCTGAATGGTGACCGAAGCCCTAGTAATCTATACATCTACGATTTCAGCACGCATCAGGCAACGAAGCTCACGGACAGTTTGAACCCCGAAATCAGCGCCGACGATCTAGTCGATTCGCAAGTGATTCGTTTTAAGTCCTTCGACGGTCTAGAAATCCCATCGATTCTTTACAGGCCAACGATTGCCAGCGCACAGCGCAAAGCACCTGCATTGCTGCTGATCCACGGCGGCCCAGGCGGACAGACACGCGTTGGTTACAGCGCGCTATCACAATACCTCGTGAACCATGGCTACGTGGTGCTTGGAGTCAACAATCGCGGCTCGAGCGGCTATGGCAAGACTTTCTATACTGCTGACGACGGAAAACACGGTCGCGAACCTTTGTGGGACTGTGTCGAAGCGAAGAAATATTTAGCGACGCTCGACTATGTTGACCAAAACAAGATTGGAATCATGGGTGGCTCGTATGGTGGCTACATGGTTTTGGCCGCACTTGCTTTCAAACCAGAAGAGTTTGCCGTTGGTGTCGATCTCTTCGGCGTATCGAACTGGGTCCGAACGCTTCAATCAATTCCACCCTACTGGGAGTCATTCCGCAAGGCACTCTACAAAGAGATTGGTGACCCAAACAAAGATCTGGAGAATCTTCGCGCGGTTTCGCCCTTGTTCCACGCCGACCAGATCGTCAAACCTCTGATCGTATTGCAGGGCGTAAACGATCCGCGCGTGATCAAACCGGAGTCCGACGAGATCGTTGAGAACATCAAAAAGCGTAACGGTATCGTTGAGTACGTGTTATTCGATAACGAAGGTCACGGGTTTACAAAGAAAGCGAACGAGATCCGCGCCTACAAAGCGATACTGGATTTCCTCGACCGGTATCTGAAAGGTGCCGAAGTCAGCACTCGATAAATCCAATTTCGAGTCTCGGGTTGAGAGGTGAATCATGAAGACGTTCCTCATCAGTCTTTTCCTGTTTTTGTCTGCAGGCGTCGCACAAGCTCAATACTGCAATCCCGCGGTAGTTCACTATATCGTGCGCGACGAAAAGGGCACGGTGCTGTCGAAAGCGGAGCTGGAAAAGATTAGCGGCGAACTACCAAAACAGATCGGGGATGCGGACGTGTCTGTTGATGAAGTGGTTTTCGCCGCCGATAAAAAAACGTTTTACTGGCCGGAGTCGGATGAATCAGAGAAGGGCACGAAGGTACCGGTTCTGGTTTTCGCTAATGCCGGAACGTGTACGTTGCATCTAACCGAAGTACCGCTGAAGTATCACGGACGCTCAATGAAGCTTATCTTTAACATCGACATCGCGCGAAATCAGGATGACCGCCGACCTGTTGTTGATTCGCTGAAGTTTCAAAACGGGACGTTTAAGTTGGACCTTACGAAATGGACTCACGCCAGAGACAAACTAATTCCGGCTACACATTGGCGATTTGTCAAGAGGTAGGAATTTGCGTTACTTCAAGTGTGGGACTGCAGCTGTCAATCTTGGATCTATTGAACCGTCACCTCATAGCCTTGCTGCAAACCTAAGACGTATTTTTCCCAACGCGTCTGGAACGCGTTCATATCAGTCTCGCTAAGGATCCTCTTCAAAGTCTTATAACCACTCGGGTCTGCATTCTGTTGACTCACGAACTCCTTATAAAACTTAACCAGCAGCGCCTTTTGCTGTAGGTAGTAACAAAGGTATCGAGACTGCGCATAGTTCACACCACGATCGTCGTTATAGAACGTCTGTGAATCCATCTCCAGGAGTGTTTTGAAAGATGGGACGCGTTTCTCGCGAATCGCGCGTTGTAAACCTGGCAATCGCCAATTGGTGTATCCGTGAATATGTCCAGCTACTTCTCCGCACTGTTCATAGAGAGATCCCAAACCCTCGTTCAGCCACGAAGGACAGGCAGGAAAGTTAGCTTCAACGAATGGGTGAACGATCTCGTGAACAAGGGTACCGCCCCCTGTGCCAATGTTCATGATCAGCGCTTTATGGTCACTCGAGTAGTATCCGTAAGGCGTGCTCGGAGTATCGCCAAACATTAGTCGCACATTTTTCCGATAAGACACCTCGTCTTTGAACAGCCAAATCTCCAGGATCTGAGTTGGATCTTTACTGAAAAAATCTTGCTTCAATCGATCCACGGCCCACTTAACCGTATCTTCACTTCTCTGACGTACGGTCTCTTCTGGCTCGTCCCCCACAACGACAAAAGGTCGTTGGACGATGATTGAAAACTCATTCGATTGCAGCTTGTCTTTAATTCGAGTCTTGAGTTGATTCACGTGGCGAGCGTAATCGTCATCGGTAGTGCCGGACGATGTCGGTACTTCGGATGACCTAATGTTCGACGCAGGTGAACCAGGCAAATTGACGTTAGAGGTAGCCGTGTCGGTGGCTGGCCATGCGCAGGACGGCAGTAAGAACGTCACAGATAGAATCGACAGGGTAAGGGCCTTCATCAACACAGCGCTTGGATGAAGCGATTCCCCGATGAGGTGGCCTGCTTTCTCATGACACTGATGTTT
>DATBSH010000027.1:0-6549 GCA_036559885.1 Pyrinomonadaceae bacterium | reverse complement strand
TGCTCTACCGGATGCAGTTGGAATGTTGCGCGCCATCCGACGTGAAGGGGCGCAGGAAAGTATGATTTCGATCAGTGCAGCGGATCCTCTGAACCTGGTTGGCATCATCATTCCAGGTAATCGAGTCACATCGCACACAAGCAATCGTATTCTCTACCACGACGGCGCGCCGACTGCGGTGTTGGAATCAGGTGAGACGAAGTTTGTGGTTGAGCTGAGCCGGGCGATGGAATGGAAAGCCAAGGCTGCGTTGATGCGCAAGACCACACCACCACAATTGAGATCCTACTTAAGACGACCGGCGTAAAAATCGATATCGTGACGTGCCATAGATTCAAGCTTGAAGGAATGCGAGTGGTGTCCTAATTTGAATTTGTTCTCTGTGCAACCTCTGTGTCCTCTGTGTCTCTGTGGTTGGTTTTTGCGAGCGAGTTTACGACCACGGAGACACAGAGGACGCATCAGAGGTTGCAGAGAGAAAACCCGAATATAGGACACTACCGGAATGCGTCAACCAAATGTCCGATATGCTTCAGCTTGTCGTGACATGAGATAAATTTCAACGTCTTTCAGGAATGTTTGTCTGTGCAATTTAGCGGCGCAATCATCTGCAACCTTTCTTTCGAATTCACTCAAACATTCCGCAACGCAAGTACCTCTGAGGCGGGAGTTCGATCACCTGTGCAGCTGATCCGGCGGGGAGCGTCCAGAAACACGAGTTGATACTTCAGCTTGGAATAGAGGTTTACAATCCGCTCCGTGGCTTGATTCGATAACACGACGGGTCCTGGATGTGTGGCCAGCCACTCTGCTGTTCGCACCTGTTCCGCCCAACCGAAGCCTCCACTTGAATATTCCGTAAACTCCACGTCGTAAGGCGGGTCGGCATAAACGAAGTCATCTGCCTCGAGCAACATTTGATCAAAAGGAACATTCTCAAAGCTCCAGGGCTGAAACAGTTCCTTGTATTCCGCGAAGTCCCTTCGGTAATGAATTGAATTGTATCTGCCAAAGGGAACGTTGAATTGACCGCTGCTATTGAATCTGCAGAGACCGTTGTATCCCGTGCGGTTCAGGTAATAGAAAATTGACGCCGCTTCTTTAGTTGTGCTCTTACCTAGCCGCAGCAACCCATTAAAACGATCGCGGTGCGCGTAGAACAACGTCTGGCTGTTGGACATTTCAATCGAGATCGACAGTCCACGCTGAAGCCAGCGATAGAAATTAATCAGATGTAGGTTGATATCGTTGAGTAATGCGTTTCGCGGCCGTAGTCCGAGTGTAACTGCGAGACCACCACAAAAGGGTTCGACTAGCCGTCGATGTCTTTCACTTTCCCAATATGTTTTTAGGTAAGGGAGCTGCCATCGCTTCCCACCGGCCCATTTGAGCGGCGGTGAGAGTAGCTTCGACTGAAGAGTTTGTGAGTTAGTCTCCTTGACTGGTTGCGCGACGGCCATTCGAGCGAGCTTTATAACACAATGCCTACAATGCTAGTCGCGAAAAAGTTAGCAACCGTGCATCACATTCAAGCTTCGATCGCACAATTCAAGCAAATGTCCGATATGCTTCAGCTTGTCGTGACCTGCCACAGATTCAACTTCTTTCAGCAACTAAGGGTTCAGATAGGTTGAGCCATTCCTTCAACGTTGAGTGTTACGCACGGCACGACAAGCTGAAGCATATCGGACATTTGCTTGAATTGTGGGACTGAAGTTTGAGTGGTGATGAAAGTCCGCGAGGGTTGAGTCGATCTATGTCGCGGAAGTCACAAAAATTTAAAGACACCTCTGTAAGCAAAACCTGCAGATCATTTCAAATCAAGACATACACCATTTGAGTGCAACCCGATGGCGTTTACCACCAACACGATATCGTGTTTCTTGTATGCTTCGAACACGTGAAATAGCCAAAAGTCTGACTGCTTCCGCCAAGGCACAGTAGTTGCCAAATCTCGAAGCAGGGAGGTTTTCACTATGAAGTTTGATTACCTAAGCAAGCGGGTTGGTGAATACGCCTTGGCACTATTTGTACTTTTTGGAATCGTGGCAGTTGGAGCTACAACGACACAGGCACAGTGGAGCAGAGACCGTCGCTATGATGATCCGCGATATGAAGATCGACGATACGATCGAGATGATTGGCGGCGAAATCGCGGTTACAACAACACGTACGAAGTCGCGCGGCAACAGGGTTACAGCTATGGACTAAACACAGGCGCGGCGGACGCGCAGCGCGGTCAAAGTTATAACCCACAACGTTCACGCTACTTCAAGAATGGGACGGAAGGTTACAACTCGTATTACGGAAACAAAGGCCAGTATAAGCAGGCCTTCCGTGACGCGTTCGTTCAAGGTTACCGAGAGGGTTACCAACGTTATGCCTACAACCGCCGCTCAAACAACGGACGGTGGGGTATCTGGCGACCCTACTAAGCACTAACCCAATAAAGTGCGAGGCGACGAAGATGCCGCGAATTGCACAAATTCGCGGCATTTTGCTGTTACCGCCACAGAAAAAACATAATCCAACCCTGGAAAACCCGCGCGATTCATCCTTCCTTATAGGTACAGGTGAATGATGAAAGTATTTGCCAAAACCGAACTTCAAACTCTGTCTTTAGTTTCCCAGTCACAAAACCCGTTTGTCGGGGACGTGCGGCATGTTGACTTTGAACGAGTTAGCAGGCCCCGTGTTTCGAGAGGCGAAACAAGGAAACGTCTATCGCTGCTTAGTGCCGTCGACGTGACTCGCGTGAACCAAGCGACGATCCGAGAAGGCGAATCGCATTGTGTGTGGCCCCCTGATATTCTCCGAAAATTCTGGGAGGCTGATGTGATTAAGAGCAATTCCACATCACACTACATCCTCCGCGACGCCAATCTCTCGCGAAAACAGTAGTGTCGTGAATCTTGTACGGGTGACCCTTTGGGCCGCCCGGAATAAAAGATCCATCCATGTAGAAGGGCGGCCACGGCGAGCCGCCCCCCTCAAATTTATCTCCGAAACAATAAGCTGCGAGCCGCCCAGTCAAGCATTCCTCAAGAATTTCTCAACCACCTCAACATACATTCATCGCTACGGAGAGAGGTCTTTCCGTAGAACCACGTCGCTCGGTGATGGCGGGGGCCCAGTAACCGCGTCTTAGAAGTGAAAGTGTGAGTGGATAGTCGGGAGCTATCCCTTACATGATTGCTTCGTTTCGGACGCGGCGATGGGCCCTCGCTATCTTGTGGTAGCGTTTTGCTGGTCTAACCAGGTTTTCAGTGGGGCGAAGTAGTCGATTATGGCTGTAGCGTCCATCTTGTCCTCGCCCGTCATCGCCTTCAGTGCTTCCGGCCACGGCTTGCTCAAGCCCATAGACAACATGGCCTTGAGCTTCTCGCCAGCTTTTTTATTTCCATAGATCGAGCACTGGTACAGTGGACCATTGAACCCAGCCTCCCGACAGAGGGCGCGATGAAACTGGAACTGGAGGATTGAAGCCAGGAAGTAACGCGCGTAAGGCGTGTTGGCTGGCACGTGGTACTTTGCGCCCGCATCGAAGTCTTGCTCGCTCCGAGGAACCGGCGGAGCAATGCCCTGATACTTTTCACGAAGGTCCCACCATGCTTTGTTGTAATCGTTCGGTCCGATCTCGCCGGAGAACACTTTCCAGCGCCACTGATCAACCAAATATCCGAATGGCAGAAAGGCTACTTTGTCGAGCGCGCGATTTAGCAGAAACCCAAGATCCGCGCTAGAGTCAGGCACTCGATCAATCAACCCGATCTGTTTGAGATACGGCGGAGTTACAGACAAAGCTATTGTGTCGCCGATCGCTTCATGGAAAGCATCGTTGGCGCTATCACGAAATAGAAAGGGCTGTCCTGCATATGCCATCTGGTAATAGTTGTGACCTAACTCGTGGTGAACTACCGTGAAGTCTTCTTCATTGATCTGGGTACACATCTTCAAACGAACATCCTTCTCGAAATCGATGTGCCAGGCACTTGCGTGGCAAACCACGTCGCGATCTTGTGGTTTAACCAGCATCGATCGTTCCCAGAAAGTTGACGGCAAAGGATCGAAACCCAACGAAGTGAAGAACGACTCGCCGTAGCGCACCATCTGCTTCGCGTCTGTGTTACGTGCCTTCAAGATTTGCGTGAGGTCATATCCGCGATCACCAGTCGCGGGAGCAAGTATTGGATAGATGTTGCTCCACGACTGAGCCCACATGTTCCCCAGGAGATGTGCTGGAATCGGTTTGTCTACAGCGACTACATCCTTTCCGTATTTTTCCGAGAGCTTGCGACGCGAATAGGTGTAGAGCGAATCGTAAAGAGGCTTCACTTGTTGCCAGAGACGCTCCATTTCCGACGCGAATGCGTCGGGCTCCATGTCGTACTTTGCCCGCCACATCGCACCCGTATCTTTGAACCCCATCTCTTTCGCGCCCTTGTTACTGAGTTCAACAAAGCGGATATAGTTCTTTCGATATGGTGGTGAAACCTGGTGCCAGCCGAGCCAAATACGTTTAAGTTCTTCCGGATCGCGGCTGTTGCCCATAATCTCTTCCATGTCACCGAGGCTAAGGCACTTTCCCTTTTCACCATCAGGGCAATACTTACCTTTGCCGTAATCACCTTCCATCGATGCCGCGATCTTTGTTAGTTCCTCTCGTTCGGCTGGATCTTTCGGTGCGGGCAGAGTTAGCGAGAGTTTTAAAAGCTTGAGCTTGCGTTGCACATCAGGCTTGAGCTCAAGTCGTTCGAAACGTGTGGCCCGCTCTGCGAGTTCAGTGGTGGCTGCGATCACATCTTTATTGGCTTCGGCGGAGAGCTCTTCAGTGTCTTGTGTTATGTAGGTGCTTTTTACCCAATCAGCTCGCTGGTATTTTAGATTCAGATCGAGCAACCGCTTTTCTGCGTCGTCTATAAACTTTTCGGCTTCAGCCGCAGTGGCATTAGCGCCAGTTGATGGTTGGGTGTTGTTAACGCACGAATTCATGAGACATAGGACCATGGCAAGAGCAAATAGAACCACCAGCCCGAGACGGCGAGCCGATATTTTGAGATTCACTTTTGACCTCCAGAGGAATCATCGTGATGGGGAATGTTTTGGGGAAACCTAAATATAACGGTGAATTCTGAAATCCTCAAAGCGGTGGCGCAGATTTCCGCCAGGTTTTGGCTTGTCGGGAAGCAGGTCCACCGATTTCCACAGATTACACAGATTAGCAGCGAACAGAGTCATGGTTGAGTTGTTAAGTAGGTGCATTCGAACTCAACTTAGCTGTATTAATCCTAAGCGGTGTAATCTGTGGAAATCGGTGGACCTGCTTCCCGACAAGCTAAAGCGTATCGAACATTTTCCCAGTGAGGAACCGACAATGAGAACAAGACTGTTCGCAATCCTTTTGGTGGTGATGTTTTCCTCCTTCATCATAGTCAAACTACCGCGTGCAGAAGCTACGTCTCCAAAACCTGAAGACAACTTTAATCTTGTCAAAGTGGCCGATGGTGTTTACGCGGCTATTGCGAAGCCAGGTGGTCTTGCATCCGGCAATGCAGGATTCGTCGCCGGTGACGACAGAGTACTGCTATTTGATACGTTTCTTACTCCTGTCGCTCTTCAGGACTTAATGACTGTGATCGAGTCGGAGATAAAAAAACCCGTGAAGTATGCAGTCAATAGTCACTACCATCTGGACCATACAGGAGGTAATCAGCTGCTTGTTCAGCTCGGCATACCAATCATCGGTCACGATAAGCTGATTGAATGGCAAACAACCAAAAATCGCCGCTTTCTGCCGGCGCCCGAAGAATTGCAGAAACGAATAACCGACGTTAAGAAACAGTTGAATGAAACACCCATCGAACAGACAGAAAAGCGAACCCAGCTCGAACGACAACTAAAACGGCTGGATGCCATGTCGACGATTAAGCTGACGAACCCAACGATTACATTCAGCACAGGCTCAGCGCACTTGTATGTTGGACAGCGCGAGGTTTTGCTATTCACGCTGCCTGGTCACACGGGCGGTGATGTTCTGGCATTTGTCCCTGATGCGAACGTGGTTTTCACCGGTGACATGGGTTGGCGCAAGACGCTTCCGAATCTCGTGGACGCGACCGTCAACGATTGGATTCCTTCGCTCGATAAATTGCTGGCGACGTACCCAACCGCCAAGTTCGTTCCCGGACACGGAGAAGTTGCGACGGCCGACGATCTACGGGAGTTCAGAGACTACCTTGCGGATCTGCGTTCGCGAGTACAGGGAGCAATTGGTCAGGGACTAACTTTGGACCAAACAAAAGAGCGTTTGAAGATCCCCGAAAAATATAAAGCATTCGCGTTTCAGAATTTCGCAACACCTAACGTGGAAGATATGTTCAAAGAATTATCGGGCGCAAAGAAGTAGGTTGAAAAGAGGAGGTACCTCGCATGAACAATCCACTACTAATACTCGGAATCGCCGGCAGTTTGCGAAAGGACTCTTACAACCGCGCGGCATTGAGGGCTGCCCAGCAATTGACCCCGGAAGGTGCGCGAATTGAAACATTT
>DATBSH010000026.1:0-9020 GCA_036559885.1 Pyrinomonadaceae bacterium | reverse complement strand
AAAGCACGCTTACGCTATCGCAGCTTGCTCTTTAACCACTAATTTCAAAGTTGCACTTCAAGTTGAATCCACCATTTATCATTTTGTTCACGTGCAAATCTTAACTTTGATTCTCAATGACAAATGATCAATGACAAATGATAATTGATCAATGATTTCATCCCTCATCCTTCATCCCTTCCCTACGCCCTTCGCCTCTTGCCACAGCTCTTCCAACTCATCAATGGTTGTTTCATCGAAGGGGCGTGATTGCCGTCTCAGCTTGTCCTCGATATACCTGAAACGTTCACGAAACTTGCGATTCGTCAACTTTAAAGCTGCCTCTGGCTCGACGTGCATGTGACGCGCAATGTTTGTCGCAGCAAACAATAGATCACCAATCTCTTCGCGCACGCGCGTGTGAGTCGCTTCATCATTCACGCTCGAGTGTTCCTTAATAGCGTGCCGTAATTCCTCAATCTCCTCGTGGAGTTTGTCGAAGATATCCTCAACGTTTTTCCAATCGAAACCTACCCGTGCCGCTTTTGTCGAAAGTTGATGTGCTTCCATCAGTGCAGGTGCTTTCGAAGAGACACCGTCAAGCAGCGAACTTTTATCGCTGTCGGTTTTTCCAGATGTCCGGCGTTCTTCGGCCTTCATTGCTTCCCAATTGCGAAGGACTTCTGCGGCGTCATCAGCGCGTACATCGCCAAACACGTGAGGATGTCGCCGGACCATTTTCGTATGTATCGCATTGGTGACGTCATCAATCTCAAATTCTCCACGCTCCTTCGCTACCTGGGCATAGAAGATTACCTGAAACAGCAGATCGCCGAGTTCGTCACGTAGCTCTTCCGGACGGCCGGAGCGCGCTGCTTCAACAGCCTCGAATGCTTCATATGCTTCTTCCAGAAGCATTGGAGCGAGGGTGGCATAGTTTTGCTCGCGATCCCACGGGCAGCCATTCGGAGATCGCAAACGATCCATGAGTGATACAAGGTCATTGAATGTTGCGCGCATGTGGATAGTCTAATCGGCTCGTTGCGAGCTATACAAACGGATGCTACCATCGCTAAAACCCTTAATTTGATAAGAGACAGATCCGAAAAACGGATACTCGTATATTGAAATGGACGAGCAACAAAGCAATTTCAAGGTAACAGACAGGCGACTCTTTAACGCTGACGGAAGTCCGAGAGAAGTTCCACCCGAGGAACGTCCAGCTTCTGAACCTCCTAAAGCAGAGACATTTACCTCAGTTGAGAGCCGGGCTGCGGCGCCAGATGACGACCCGCTGCCGACAAGAGCTTCACACGAAGATGCCGCTGAAGAGCCGACGGAAGAAGACGTTGCTGCCGCAAGAGATCCTGCGAGCTTCTTAAATTTCCTGATGTCAATAGCTTCAAACGCGGCGTCAGCGCTGGGAATGATGGAGCATCCCGTTACCCATGAGCGCGACGTCGATCTTGAGCTGGGGAAGCACTGGATCGATGTACTGGCAATGCTACAAAAGAAGACGCAAGGCAACCTTACGAATCAGGAAAAGCAGATGCTCGAGAGCTTGCTCGCAGATCTGCGAATGCAGTTCGTCTCTCTTTCCAACGCTACACCCAAGTCGCGAGGCTTTTCGGGCAGCGATATCACGGGAGGCAGATAGCTTAGCAATACAGCTCTGATGGCCTTCGGTCTTTGGTCTTCGACCTTTGGTCTTTGTCCCTGCTCAAAGGTCTAAGACCAAAGGCCCAAGACCAAAGACCAACGTCACATGAAACTCACCTTCCTAGGTACAGGAACATCCACGGGAGTACCGTCGATCGGTTGCGAGTGTGAGACGTGTTGTTCCGACGATCCACGCGACAAACGTCTTCGAGTTTCGATCATTATCGAGCATGCCGGTCAAACAGTCCTTGTCGATACCTCATCTGATTTTCGGCAACAAGCACTGCGCTTTGGCTTACGACAATTGGATGCTGTCCTCATCACCCATTGTCACGCCGATCACATTTTCGGTCTCGACGACATTCGCCCACTAAACTTTCGCTTCGGGGCGCTAGGTGTTTATGCAAATGAGCGGGCGTGGGTCGATATCAAACGCATTTTTAAATACATCTTCGAACCTTCGCATTTCGGTGGTGGGTTACCGCAGGTAATCCCTCATGTCGTTTATCCGACAGCTAGCTTTTGCCTTGGTGATGATTTGGTAATAACTCCGCTCGAATTAATTCATGGTCGTTTGCCTGTCATGGCCTATCGTTTTAATGATTTTGCGTACGCGACAGACCTGAGTGAAATACCGCCAGACACGATGGAAGCGCTCAAGGATCTTGATGTACTGGTACTTGATTGTTTGAGATTTACCAAGCACCCGACGCACTTGTGGGTGGATAAAGCTTTGGAGTTTGTGAAGGAACTCAAACCGCGGCGCACCTATTTCACTCATCTTGCACACGATATAAAGCACGAGCGCGATTCAACACGACTGCCTCACGGTGTTGAGTTTGCTTACGATGGGTTAGTAGTGACCGACTGACCATGCGCCTCTTCCACGGTACAGACAACGCGGAAATTCAGCGACCGACGGTGCTGACGCTCGGAGTGTTTGATGGCCTGCACGTGGGCCATCAACTAATCATGCGAACTGTCGTTGAGCGGGCGCGCGCGGTGGGTGCCATTCCTACCGTCATCACATTTGATCCACACCCGCGTGCAGTCTTACACCCCGAGTCTGCTCCACCGCTGCTCCAGACGTTCGACCAAAAGATCGAAGGGTTCGGAGTGTTGGGTATTGAACAAACGATTGTCATTCGCTTCACCAAGGAATTCTCGGAAATTCGAGCTGAGGTTTTTTTGAGCGACGTTGTTAAAGACCGACTACACGCCCGAGAGGTCTATCTTGGTAAGGGCTTCGCGTTTGGCCACAATCGAGAAGGCAATATAGAACTGCTGAAGCGCATTGGATCTCGGCTGGGGTTTGTTGCCGGCGAAGTTCCGGAAGTCAGTCTGCGTGGCCGGCGTGTCAGCTCTAGCAAGATTCGCGAACTGCTCATGTGTGGAAAAGTCAACCTTGCGCGGCGTATGTTGGGACGCCCCTACGGCGTTGAAGGCCGTGTCGAACATGGGGCTGAACGTGGTCAGCAGCTTGGGTTTCCCACAGCCAACCTGCACCCGCAGAACCGCGTCATACCTCGGAACGGCGTGTACGTAACAGGGACGTTGATTGACGGCCAATGGCGACGAAGCGTAACAAATGTGGGGGTTCGGCCAACGTTCGGTTCTGCGGCGGAACCTTCGGTTGAGACCTTCGTAATGGATTGGTCGGGAGACTTATACGGAGACGTCGTGCGAGTACGTTTTCTCCACCGTCTTCGAGAAGAGAAAAAGTTTGGTTCAATAAGTGAGTTAAGTGATCAGATTGGAAGAGACGTGGCCCGGGCAAACAGCTACTTTCAAAGAACAGGCACGCGCCACACCGTTTCAGTGATTTAACCTACATATATGTCGACGAATCAGATGATAGTCAGAACATCGGTAACAGGCAGCGACCTTAGCGCTACGGTACCGGCAGCTGCTGCTACACCGAGTCCAGCCCATAAAAGCATTACTCCTATTCCGCCCCTAACTGAGGAGTTGGTTGACCAAATACTTGCGGGACGCGGGCTGCGAGGCTGGCTCCGTGCAGTTGGAATAGTTCGTGTGCTTGGGTTGTTCTCACTTTATCTGTTTCTCGATGGTTACGACCTTCGCGCCGATTACAACCGCAGAGTTTTCAGCAAGGTTCAGCAGGAAGCGCATACGCAAGGTGGCTGGGACAAATGGCGCGTCCAGCTGCGCAGCGCGCTGTATTTCCTGATCGATCGGTTTGTGCGGTCGTTGCGTTTCGTAATCTTTCGCGGCTCTGAGGGTTCGGAAAAGAAGACGGCCCGACTCGACAAACAAGCGGTGTGGCTTCGAGAGAGTCTTATTAAGCTGGGTCCCACCTTCATCAAGATTGGGCAGGCACTCGGTACTCGTGCAGATCTCCTGCCGCTTGCTTACGTCAGAGAACTGGCCACGCTGCAAGATCAGGTGCCGGCTTTCTCCACTGCTGATGCGTTTGCCCGGATCGAAGCTGAACTCGGACAACCGCTTCACGAATCATTTCCTGAAATCGATAGTGATCCGGTGGCATCAGCATCATTGGGCCAGGTTTATCGTGCTCGATTGGTGTCAGGTCACGAGGTTGCTGTCAAAGTACAGCGACCAAACCTCGACGAAATTATCAGTTTCGATATAGCCATCCTTTACCGGCTCGTGAAACTGATGAACAGGTTCTTCCCCGGCGTCAATGAGAATGCCGATTGGGAGGGCATGCTGCGGGAATTCCACTCAACAGTTTTTGAAGAGATGGACTACATAAAGGAAGGCCGGAATGCAGATAGATTCCGGTACAACTTCCGCACCTGGCGGGCGATTCGAGTACCCAAGGTTTATTGGTCCCACACTAGTCGACGCGTGCTAACTCTCGAATTCATTCGCGGTACGAAAGTAACCAATATCGAACAACTTCGCGCACGGCGAATCTCACCCGTCAAGGTCAATCGGCTTCTTGTTCGGACTTATCTGAAGCAATTGCTCGAGGATGGTTTTTTCCACGCGGATCCGCACCCCGGCAACTTATTGGTGATGGACACCGGTCATCTCGCTTTCTTCGACTTCGGAATGGTTGGCCGCATAACACCCACACTCCAAGCGCAGATGATTGATGCGTTCTTTCACGTCGTTGGTCGCGACGCTCGTGGGTTGGGCCAGGACATCATCGGTTTGAATTTTTTGAAACCTGGCGTTGACCCGGAAACTATCAGACCGGTCGTTGAGGCACTCTTCAAACACTACATAAATCTGCGACTCGGCGAAGTGAATTTTAAGGAGCTAACGTACGATCTTGCCGAAGTGATTTATGAGTATCCTTTCCGTTTGCCGGCCAACTTCACGTATGTGATGAGAGCCTTGATGACGCTGGAAGGAATCGCCATCGTGACGGACCCGGGATTCAGCTTTTTTCAAACGGCGAAGCCTTATGCTCGCGAGTTTATGTTGCGGCGCGAAGGAAAGATGTTTCGCAAGCTGATTCTGGATAAGTTAACCGGACGTGAGGATGGTCATGGGCCGATAGCCTGGTCAAGGGTTTGGAAACTGACGAAGATGGCGGCGCAGATGTATTTAGAGAAGTAATGTTCGATACACTTTAGTTTGTCGTCAACGTGCCCTATGCTCAACTGCTTTCAGTAATAACCCACGCAATTACTGAAAGAAGTTGAATCGACTGCACCTCGACGACAAACTAAAGTGTATCGAACATCAGAGCGCCTCACTTACTCAGCTGTCCTCTCACCGCGCCATCCGGGAATTCCGCATTGTGAACATTGACATAGTAATCGCCCGGACTCTTTAGGATCTGCAGAATCTTTTCGCGTTCCAAAGTGCCGCAATCTTTCGAGGAGCCGCTCGCAGGTGCCGTCATCATGAACACGACTGGACCAGCGACATCTTTCCCGCCCGAATGAATGTGCGCAGCAGTCGCAGTGCCAATGTTCGATACAGCAAGTTCATAACAGATCTGGTTCTTGCCGGCATTGAGCATCAATGTGACGGTCCCAGTTCCGTCGCTGTCACCCGGTCCAGGTATTTCGGCTGCGCCGGAAAGCGTGGCTTTCACTTTGCGCGCTGAGTGGTATTGCTCGGACGCTAAACCAAAACTAACCGCAGCGACAAAGATAAAAAGGCAAATCAACGCACCAGGTTGTTTCATCGGTGGCTCTCCCTAAATTGACGTTTTATTCGTCAGCGGTGAGGTGCGAGGCGGTGGGAGTATCTGGGAGTTTGAGCAAGAAGGTTTGAAGAATCTTTGGCTTTTGTATGACAGGGCGCCAAGAGCTAAGAGCAAAGAGCTAAGAGCAAAGGGCTAAGAGCGTTGCCCTTAGCCCTTCGCCCTTTGCCCTTACCGCGTGACTTTTTCGCCGTTACTAGGGAGATTCAAACGATCGCGGAAGAGGTTCAGCAGAAGTAAGGTGCCGATACCGCCACCGGCCTCTGAAGAGCCACCGGATGCCATCACGTCTGGTGTGATGCGAACACCCTTTTCGCCAATAACCTTCAGAGTCTCGACGAGAGCCACTCCCTGTGCGCCAAGCGCGTTGACTTGCTCGTGATATGCGACGCCCTGCGCTTCACCCATCAGCCGTACCTTTTCGGCCTCAGCTTTACCGGTTTGCAGGATGTAGTGGGCCTCCCCTTCAGCTTCTGCCTTTCGTTGCTCGGCACGCTTCGCGGCGATTTCAACACCAACGGTCGCAGCCATCAAATCTTTCTGATTGTCGGCTTGGGACTTTGTCCTCTCTAGCTGTATGCGCTTGTCTTCGGCCTCGCGTTGCGCATTGAACATGTTCTGTCGTTGCTCCGCCAGAATCTTCTCGGTCTGCGTCTTCATCAACTCTTCTGGCAAGTGGATGTGGCAGATAAGCACGTTAACTACGTCAACGTGATACTTGAGTAGATGAGCACGAACGCGAGCTTCGGCACGTTCCTGTTCTTCGTGACGATTCTGCAGATAGGCCATTGCCGAAGATTCAGACGCCTGGTTACGGAAGATCGAGTCGATCAGCGGATGCATCACATTTTGAATCAACCGATCGATGCCTCCGATCTTCGCCACCATAAACGGCGCGTCTTCAGGCTTAACGCGGAATACGACACGAACTTCGAGTTGCATTGTGAAGCCGTCTTTGGAAATTACTTCAAACGGATTGAATGTGTTTGCGACTTCGCCGGCGGTCCATTCCACCGTCTGGTTGGTAGTTGGAATGATTATCGGTGTGATGGCGAGCGTGTTTACGTAGTACCGGCCCGGCCCAACGACCGTCTCCTGAATGCCGCGGTAGCCTTCTGGTACCACGTACGCTTCGTGCGCCCCTTCGTCAAGACGACGGTCAGCGGGGTCGCCGGTCATCAGATCCTGACGAATCTCTTCGACAGTTCGCCCATCATCAATCTTGTCGAGACGTTGCGCCGACTGTTCTGCCTGTTCCTGCTCCTCGCGCTCCATGCGCTGCCGAACCTTAGCAGCCATCTGACGACGAACGTCGTCTGATGGATCCTTACCGACGTTCGACACTACTACTGCGACTTCACCCGGTTTCACTTCCTTCGCTGTCTCAGGAATGACTTTGAACAGGAGTGGATTGATGTAGTAGGTGCCGGGAAGCAGAATGTCTTTTTGCGGACCACGTTGACCGCCGCTTCCGATAAACTCGTGGCCATCCTGGAAATTGTCATGGCCGGCAAAAGATTCCGCGACATAATCCTTTGGATTTAGCGGCGCACCATCGAGCGCTTCGACAAGACCAATCCCATTTTCATTTATCACTGTCGCATCAAAGAGTCGGACAGTGAACAATCCGGGCTTAACGTCTGAGCCGCCTTCAATGGCCACAGACTGCGTTAAAATGCGATAAACGCCCGGTGTGAGAATGTCGACCTGCGGTCCTTTCTGACCGCCGGAAGCAATGAACTGTTCGGCGTCCTGAAAGTTACGATGGTCCGTTATCGCTTTACCGAGCAAACGGCCGGGATCAAGTGGTCCACCGTCGGCGGCGGTTATGACACCCACTTTACCTTGCGGAACGACTGTCGCCTTGGCGACTGAAACACGAAAGAGATACGGATGGATGGGCCAGAGACCTGGCGGTAGTGTGCGCAACTGAATGCCTTTCACACCCCCGCGTTTAATGAATGCAATTGGATCCTGAAAGTTGTTGTGCGCGTTCTGCGCGCGGTCAGGCGCGAAGATACGCCCAGGGGGCATTGGCTCACCGTCGACAGCCTCGATGATCCCCATCTCATCAGCGCCGATTTCAATCAGCGGCACTTTGCGAACGACCCGTTCGAAGGGAAATTTGATGAGGTGCAGACCGGGTTTCAAAACATCAGCCTGAATACCAACTTCACCCTCCGTTGCGACTACCCGTCCTGGAGGCATCTTCGCACCCAAATATCGGCGCTCCTTGATTGCGATCTCGCGGGCATCGACGTTGACGAAAATGCGTCGGATGATCACAAGAAAGACGATCAATAGAAACAGGCCAAGCAGAGCCAACGGTAATAAAGTGACTAAATCAAGTTTTTCCATAGTGATTCTCTTTCAGTGCAACTGTGGGCTCAGTTGACGGTTAGTTGGTTACGTTGGTTTCTTCCAGTTCCCGTCGTGCGGATGCGAGGCTGCGTTTCAAGATGAAACCAGCGCCGGAACTTCGACTGGGAGAGGAGAGTACCCAGAATTCTCCATTTAATAAAGCGATTAACTCTGTCGCAGTCATATCTTGCAGTTTTCCCTGGCGCCAGAACTGCAAAGCGCGCTCAGTGGCAAGCAAGTAAGTTTCAGGATCGTCAGACAAAGCCGCGATGTGCAGTGTCTTTGTGGTTGAACTTTTGTCGGGAGCTTTCTGCCAGGAATCAATACAGGCAGCCGCCAGTGTTTTATTCACTCGCCACTCGTTTCGGGTCACGTGCGAAATCAATGAAAGAAGCTGTCCGTCGGATTTGGTAGATCTAACGAGATCTGTTAGCACTTGATCATAAAGGTCGTCATCCTTCAGCTGGCGGGCTTTTAGTAATGAGGATCTATCTCCGGCGGCAGCTTGCGCCAACAAGGATTCACGAAGTCGATCCTCGACTAACATTGTATCGATTTGTACTTGGGTTTCAGGTTCGCCAAACAAAGCTCGCGGTTCAGGTGGTGGTAACTCGTGTACCTCGAATGTGCTGGTGGTTTTTTGCCAGAAGTAAACGCCCAGAACTAGTAAGCCAAGAATTAAGGCGGAACTGATGAGAAGGGTGATCATCGGCGCTGGCTTCGGAGCATTTTGTTAAATCCGTCGCCGCGTATTTGTTTATACGTGCGAGGATTGGAAAAGTTCAGAAGGTGCGTTTAGTAACCAATCGATGCAAGCTCACATGCGAACCTGCGTTAAATTGCAGGTAAGGAAGGGCGGCTTGCCCCCGCCCAA
>DATBSH010000025.1:0-4760 GCA_036559885.1 Pyrinomonadaceae bacterium | reverse complement strand
GAGCTAATCGACTGGATCAGCGACTACTTTGACCATCTTGAAGATTTGCCGGTGCTGGCCCAGATTGATCCTGGCGATCTGAAGGCTCAGCTTCCGTCCTCACCGCCGGAGCAGGGCGAGCCAATGGAACAGATCATTGCTGATGTTGATCGGCTCATCGTGCCAGCGCTTACTCACTGGAGCCATCCTTCGTTCTTTGCATATTTCGCTACTTCAACCTCCGCGCCCGGAATCTTCGGCGAACTCTTGAGTGCAGCTTTCGACAACAAAGCCATGCTCTGGCGTACGTCGCCAGCATCAACTGAGCTCGAAGAGGTCACACTCGACTGGCTGCGGCAGATGATGGGTCTGGACCCGGGCCTGAGTGGGATCATCTACGACACCGCGTCGGTCTCCAGCATGCATGCGATTGCCGCAGCGCGTGAAGGTGTGGAACTACGCATCCGCGAAGAAGGAATGAGCGGGAGAGCAGACCTTCCATTGTTGCGCGTTTACGTTTCTGAGCAATCACACTCGTCGATTGAGAAGGGAGTAATCACGCTGGGCCTGGGTCAGCGTGCGGTGTGCAAGATCCCGACCGACTCAGACTTTCGCATGGATGCGAAGGCACTGGAGCGGGCGATTGAGGAAGACAAGCGCAACGGCATTGTTCCTTTCTGTGTTGTGGCTACGGTTGGGACGACGTCAACATCGAGCATCGATCCGGTGCCGGCCATTATTCAGGTCTGTGAAAAGCACACCCTTTGGTTACACGTTGATGCCGCTTATGCAGGTTCGGCTGCGGTGGTGCCAGAACTCCGATACATACTTAATGGCTGCGAGCGCGCGGATTCCTTAGCTGTCAATCCTCACAAGTGGTTGTTCACTCCATTCGATCTGTCAGTTCTGTACTGCCGGCACATGAACCTGCTGCGGCGGGCGTTCTCGCTGGTGCCTGAGTATCTGCGCACACCTGAACAGGAAAAAGTTCGGAGCGGATCCGACTATGGTATTCAGCTCGGTCGGCGCTTTCGGGCGCTTAAACTTTGGATGATCATTCGCTACTTCGGACACGAGGGATTGGCTGCGCGCATACGCGAACATTGTCGCTTAGCAAAACTGTTTGCCTCCTGGGCTGAAGCATCGCCGGATTGGGAATTGCTGGCGCCGGTACCGTTGGCATTAGTGTGCTTTCGCGCCTGTGCGACGATTGCAGGTGACACCGATGAGACTCGCGCGAAACGGCTGGATATTCTCAATGAAGCAATCATGCATGGCGTGAACGCCACTGGTAGAGCGCTACTGTCGCACACGCGCCTCAACGGCAAACTCACACTGCGGCTTTCCATCGGTAATATCCGGACCACTGAGAAACATGTGCGGCAGGTTTGGGATCTGCTGAATGAGCAATTAGCGCTGCTTGCTTGAGCCGAAGTAAAGTCTTCCTTTCCTCTCAAGGAGATCCTCACAAGTTAAAACCGTCTCGGGCTTTAGCCATTAAAGCACGAGCCCCAAACAAAATTGCTGGAACAGAGGCGGATCTTTGCTTTATGTTTTGTTGAATTGGTGGTTGGGAGATGCGATTTGTGCAAGAGAGTGTGATACGGGCTGCGCCAGAGCGTGTCTTTGCGTTTCATGAGCAGGCCGGAGCGCTTACACTACTGATTCCCCCGTGGGAAAGCGCTCGTGTGATTCAAGCCGCAAAAATTTCGGAAGTGGGCACGCGAGCAATTGTCAAAACGAAGGTTCTAGGACCAGTTACAGCGCGGTGGGTTGTCGAACATACCACTTACGATCCACCGCACATGTTTGAAGACATTCAGGTCAAAGGTCCGTTTCGCAATTGGCGTCACCGCCATATTGTCGAATCCCATCCGGATGGCGCCATACTGCGGGACGAAATTGAGTACGAGCCTCTCTGCGGATTTCTCGGTCGCGCTGTTGCGCCAATTCTGATTGAGAAACGCCTGCGAAAGCTGTTCAATCACCGACATGAAATCACGCGTCGATGGTGTGAAGGAAAGGGGAAGGATGAAGGAGAGAGTTGCGCCGGCCGGGTCGAGCGAGGGCAGCACGCCCCAGATTGCGCAGAAACTTAATCCGCGAATTGTTGTTTCGTCTTCTTCTTCGTTGCTTCCGGCTTCATCCTTTGAGGACCTATGCTTACTCACATTGTAATCTGGAAATATCGAACGGACGTTGGGCAGAAGGCTCGCGAAGAACATGTTGCTTTACTCCGCAACCTGGCAATAGTCATTCCGGAGGTGCAAATGTCGTCGGTCGGCTTCGATACGCTCCAACTGCCACGCTCATATGATACTGGCCTTGTTGCCATGTTCCGCGATCGGGCAGGACTTGATACCTATACGGTCCATCCCGAACACGTCAAAGTTGCTAACTTTGGAAGAAACATCAGCGAGCACGTGGCCTCGGTTGATTTTGAAGACTGAGGCTTAAGACGCTGCGGAAAATTGGCTTCAAGCAACTCCTTGGCTATTTACGGATTTTGCGCCTTACGAATTTGATGAAACGCTGGAAAAAGATAGCAGTGGCTTTGCTTGTGATAGTTGCTCTATCGCAGATTCCGTTTGCTTACCGACGATACAAACTTGGGCGTCTAAACGCCGCGATTCAATTACTTAACTCTCAACGGCGCGTCGATCATAGCGACAGGCATTTTGCCGAGTACAAGGGCGTCATCCACGTTCATTCCTTTCTGGGTGGACACAGCACGGGTAACTTTGAAGAGATCATCGCAGCGGCGAATCTCAACCAACTGAACTTCGTAGTAATGACAGAGCACCCGTCGAAGAACTTCAACACCGCCGAGATGACGCTCAAGGGAGTACATGGGGGAGTGCTCTTCATAAACGGCAACGAGGTAACTACCAGGAATGAAGATCGTTTGTTGATCATGCCGGGGGATGAGACGGCGAGTGGTGCTGCTGGTTCGTCCACTCAGGACGTTCTTTCTCGCAAAAAGATTAGAGGCGCTCTGGCATTTGTTGCGTATCCGCAGGAGTTCAGAAGCTGGGACGCGAGTGATTATGATGGTGTGGAGGTCTACAACCTTTATACAAATGCGCGGCAGATCAACCTTTTAGTAATGTTTTTCGATGGGCTTTGGTCGTACCGCGGTTATCCCGATCTCTTATACGCAACCTTCTACACAAAACCGGCTGAGAGTTTGCAGCGCTGGGACGAGGCACTCACGACCAGGAGAAAAAGAATCGTTGCGATTGCGGGAAACGACGCACACGCAAATGTTGGAATCAGTCTGAACGACACCTCAGGCAAGACAATGTTAGGTTTTAGGCTCGATCCTTACGAGAGAAGTTTTCATCTCGTGCGAGTCCACGTCCTTATTCCGAAAGAGAAAGCCCTGGATTCCGACACCCTGCTTGCCGCGCTCGCCGCGGGACACTGCTTCATTGCCTTTGACGTGTTTTGCGACTCGTCCGGTTTTCGTTTTACCGCATCAAATACAAACGAGAACAAGATTCTGGGCGATGAAATCGGACTCGCAAAGGAGGTGCGGCTCGGCTTCAGCACACCTGCTTCCAGCCGGGTTGTATTGCTAAGGGACGGCAATGCAGTTCAGGAGTTTAGCGACGTGAGGGCGAAAGACTTCGTGGTAACTGAGCGGGGCACTTATCGAGTCGAGGTTTATCTTCCTCAACTGCCCAAGCCAATCAGCGACCAGCCTTGGATTATCTCAAATCCGATTTACGTGAGCTGAGGAAAATCGACGATCGGATAACCGTGAAGGAACCGATATTCTCCACGGTCTCCTATCTGCTTTAGTTTGCAAGCTTATTTGAGCAATTCATGTGTTGCACGGGTCTCGTCCGGAGCACCCGGCGGTCCCAGACACGGCATCGCCCCACTCGGGCTGCCCTGCATAGTGCCCGGTGGGGCGACGAAACGCGCCAGAAAGCTCCGGCTTACTTTTAATCGGAAGCGGTGCCTACGTTCACCGTAAAATACTGTAGAGAGTCTCTGTGTTTTGACTCTGCTCTCGCAACTTCCCGAGTGTTAGGGATGGCGCGAGTACAGCCTTCCACACACTGTTTTCAGGGGTTTAGTCTAGTGCGCAAAGGAGAGTCTGTCAAGTTCCAGGTTGACCGAATTTACGGTACATCTTTATCGCACATTCCCGGGAACTTACCCTCAGCTTTCCGCAGTTTCCACTGGCGCATTAAAAAGCGCGAGTTTCATCGTTACCAGCCCCGCTGAATCTCCCAGCGATCAATAATTTCGCCGTGATCGAGAACGTTATAGTAGGAGTGCTGAGCCGCCGTCAAACAGGAATGGTTTGCGAGAATGCGGACGCGTGTCCCCACTTTCAGCCGCTCGATTCCGCTGCCGTTTGTGACAATAATTTCGCCGTGTTCCTGCGAAAGCGATTCGACTCGTAGTCCAAGAGCATTTCCTTCCAGATCAAGAACCTGACCGTAACCGCAAGCAGCGTCAAATTCCACTGCGCCGCGATCCTTCGATAGGGCTATGGCCCCAGCATCAATAACGACCTTGCTACGCAATAGATCGCGATGCACGACCGCCGCAAGTACTGTAAGCGCACAATCGTCCATGCTGCAACTGCCCATTGATGCCTGGAACGCGTCAAAGAAAATGTAGTTCCCAGGCCGCGCTTCATCTATACCGTTCAAGTGGTCGATGACTGTAATGGTCGGCGTTGACCCGATGCTTACCACTGGCACTTCCAGTCCAGCGGCCCCAAGCTGTGCCGCCAGTTCTAACATCAGGTCTCGCTCCTGTCT
>DATBSH010000024.1:0-5395 GCA_036559885.1 Pyrinomonadaceae bacterium | reverse complement strand
GTCGGCAAAGCCGATCAAGATTCAAATCAAGGAATTCAAGTTGAAGAACGGCCTGCACGTAATCATGTCAGAGGACCATTCAGCGCCGACGTACTCGATCGACGTGACGTACAACGCCGGTTCGCGCGACGAGCGCAAGGGCCGCACCGGGTTCGCGCACTTGTTCGAGCACATGATGTTTCAGGGCTCTGAGAACGTCGGCAAGGGCGAGCACTTCATCCTCATCGACATGAACGGCGGGTCGATGAACGGCACCACGAACGAGGATCGGACGACTTACTTTGAGACACTGCCGGCCAACCAACTCGATCTCGGTCTGTTTCTGGAAGCAGATCGGATGAAGAGTCTGGCCGTCACGCAAGCGAACCTGGACAATCAGCGCAATGCGGTGCAGGAAGAACGCCGACTGGGTGTCGACAATCAGCCATATGGCAAGACGTTCGAAGTCATCACAGAGACGGCTTACGACAATTTCGCCTACAAGCACTCTGTGATTGGATCCATGGATGATCTCAACGCGGCGACGGTCCAGGACGTGGCGGACTTTTTCCGCACCTACTACGCGCCCAACAATGCAGTGCTGACGCTGATCGGAGATTTCAAAACAGACGAGGCGCTCGCAAAGGTCAAGAAGTATTTCGAATCGATTCCGACACAGCCGGCGCCGCCTGTGCCCGACATGACCGAGCCCGAACAAACCGCTGAGCGTCGCGCCACAATCGAAGATGCCTTCGCACGCACGCCGCGAATCGACGTCGTTTACAAAATCCCGGCCGGCAACACGCCTGATTACTACGCCCTCAGTCTGTTGGGTCAGATCCTCGGCAGCGGACAATCGTCTCGGCTGTACCAGAAGCTTGTGAAGGAACGGGAACTTGCGCAGCAAGTTTTCGCCGGGGCCCAGGGCCGACGTGGCCCAGGATTGTTCCAGGTTGTAGCCATAACTCCTCCGGGAAAAAACCTGGCCGACGTCGAAAAAACCATGTACGAGGAAGTGGAGCGATTGAAGACCGAACCCGTAGCTGATTGGGAGCTTGAAAAAGTTCGGATGGTCGGGCGGCGGCAGCGCGCGCAACAACTCCAAAGCACATTGGGTCGCGCGATTTCTTTGGGTCAATACGCGGTTTATTACGGGAACCCGAATCTAATTAACGAAATCGAGGACAAGTATAACCGCGTGACGAAGGAGGACATTCAGCGCGTCGCCCGCACCTACTTGAAGGATACAAATCGATCGGTGATTACGACTGTGCCGAAGCCAAGACCGATGCCGCGGGCTGCCGGCAACTGACCGGGGGAGGATGACATGAGAAATATGAAGTGCCTTACTTTCAAAACTTTCGCGGCGACGCTTCTTGCTTTCGCATTCGTTGCCCAGCCAACTGCGCGAGTGATCGCGCAACAGCCTGCTGCTGGTCAGGACAAAGGCGTCTCGCGCAGCAAAGTCGAACGAAAGAATCGCGCGCCGGTGTCCAAACAGATCCTCCAGGTAAAACTGCCAAAGCCGGTCGAAGCGACGTTCGACAACGGCTTGACCGTACTCATCCTGGAAGACCATCGGTTCCCGCTCGCAAACGTGTCGCTGAGTATCAGCGGCGCCGGCCCGATCTTCGAGCCGCGCGACAAACCGGGTCTGGCAAACATTACCGCACAAATGCTGCGCGAAGGCACGAAGACACGCACGAGCCGCCAGATTGCCGAAGACACAGAGAAGCTGGGCGCAACTTTGATTGCCGCGTCGAATTACGGATCCGGGGCAGCGACTATGACGGCCTCAGGACTATCGGACAATTTCGATCAATGGTTTGGTCTGTTGACTGATGTCTTGCTCAACCCGACGTTTCCGTCTGATGAATTTACGAAGCTGAAAGCGCGGATCAAAACACAGCTTGTCCAACAGCGTTCGCAACCGGGCTTTCTATCAGACGAACGTTTTCGTCGCGCGGTTTACGGTAACCATCCGGCGGCCGTCAACGCGACTACTCCGCAAGTCGTGGACATGCTGACACCTGAAATGCTGGCCATATGGCATCGCGAGCATTACGTTCCCCAGAACGCAATTCTCGGAATCGCCGGCGACGTCAAGGCGTCCGAGCTGATTCCGAAATTGAAGCAGTGGTTCGCTGGCTGGAAACGGACTGACTACAAGGAGTCCTTGCCGCCGAACCCAACGCCGGCGACCACCGGCAGGATTTTCCTCATCGACCGGCCCAACTCTGTGCAGTCGACAATCACCATGGGCAATATTGCGATTGACCGCCGACATGCGGATTACTTTCCCGTCGTCGTGATGAACAGCATCGTCGGCGGTAGCGGGTCGGCACGGCTGTTCCTGAACCTGCGCGAAGAGAAGGGCTACACCTACGGCGTCTACAGCAATTTCATCGCTCTGAAATATCCCGGCCCATGGTCGGCCGGCGGCGATGTCCGCACGGAAGTCACGGAAGGCGCGATGACTGAGTTCCTGAAAGAGCTGAATCGCATCCGCGATGAGAAGGTTCCCGCCGACGAACTTGAAGAACAGAAGCGCTCGATTGTGGCGAGCTTTGCGCTCTCTTTGGAAAGTCCCGCGCAACTTTTGAACTACGCGATTACGCGCAAAATCTATGGTCTTCCTGATGATTATTGGGACACTTATCCGGCGAAAGTGATGGCGGTGACTGCTGATGACGTGCAGCGTGTGGCACGTCAATATGTGAATCCGCAAACTCAGCAAGTCGTGGTCGTCGGCGATGCGAAGAAAATCAAGTCAGTGCTCGAGAAGTTCGGTCACGTCGAGGTTTACGACGCGGACGGCAAGCCTCATACGACTGGCAACTAAAAAAGCCGCCAGTCTCCACCGTCGATTCGCCTCATAAAAATAACCCGCAAGCCGTTCGGCTTGCGGGTTGTTGCTTTAGATCGGTTAGGGCTGGTTACGGCGCGCGAACGAGAAACACATCCCACGCCCAACGACCTACGGGCGCATGATGCGCGTCGTCGACCTTGGCGCGATAGCGAAAATGGTTTCCGTATTCATCAGTGCGCTTCGACTCTTTGTAATCGAGCGAAAGCGAATCGACACTGAGTTCCGGCAGAGTGTGCAACTCCGACGGTTCAGAGATGCCGTCGTGATTAGCATCCTGCCAAAGTCGCAGGGAAGAGAAAATTGCGTCGCGACCATCGATTACGCCGTCGCCGTTACCGCCATTTTCTGATTTATCGAACGCAGCGAGAGCGCGAAAACCGTTTTTCTGCTCTCCGGGAGAAGGAGCGGACTGCGGCGTCATGTTGCCAAATAATTCGGCCCCGCGGTCGATTGCTCCGTTGCCATTGCGATCAAGCGCAAGCCAGGCATCGTCGCTGCCTGCAGAAGTCCATGAGATGCGCTCAACGGTTCCATAGTTGTTGAGATCAAAGTTTACGCCGTTAGCGGCATCCGTCAGGTTAAAGCCGTTTCCCTGCACGTCGATCAGAACGGGCGAGTCTCCATTCCAGCAATCGCAGTTATTGTATGACCAATAACAATCATTACGACTATTCCAGAATCCCCATTGATCGGGCGTACACCCGTATTCGATCGGACCTTGTTGACAGTTGTTGTTCGTAAAGTTCCAGTATCCTCCATTCGCTTCGCATTCCTCTTCACTATTTGCGACGCAAGTCCATGATTTCGAAAAATTGGTTTCTGAGATAATGTCACAGTGAACCTGTTTCCACATAAAAGGCGAGACGGCACAGGCAGTTTGACGAGATGAAGTATCATAGTTTCTGACAAGAATACTAAACACGCCGCCTGAGGTCGTCACGGGTTGAAAGAAGTCGGGCCAGCAATATTGATTCCCGTCGAAACTTCCAAAACAATCAGAATTCCAATCGCATCCTCCGAAACCATTAGCTGTCAAAGCATCAGCATGGCCGTCAGGCCAGCTAATATTCCAATAAGTAGTTTTATATAGATCGCTTTGATTCATAAAACCACAGGCACCACTATCCGACTCCGATAGAAAAGTTCCTGTTGGTGTGCAATCTCCCCTGGCGACCGTCACGAATAAAAGAGCGGTTACAGTTGCAAAGAACGCGCGAACGAGAATGAGTGAATATTTCATTGGTCTTTTGGCGCAGAAGTTTGTCAGGGTAATCAGAGCTTTGGGTACACCTTATTTATCCGATCTTTTAACTCCAGAAACGCCCGTTCCCGGGACTCAGGTGGCTGTCGCTCTATGTCTTCAAAACTTCGCAGCATGTCTTCTCGTCCCCATTGGAGACCATTTCTGAAATCGTCCGAAAGCTTGGCATCAGTTCGCGAGGCTGGTTGCAATTCCTTTAGGATGATGCGTGTTTCAGATTCCCCAGTATCCAAAGCAGCCAAAATATCACTCTTAAGCATTCCTAAATCCTTAGGTAACTGTCCTTCTTTTTCCAAAATCCTAAGCGTTCTAATAAACTGAACTTTCTGGCCCAATCTTTGATCTTTTATTTGCTGCGCTACTTTGGAGTCTCCGTCCTCGGTACCATCCTTAAGCAGGACGGCAAGAAGAGAAAGAGTTGGGAGTTCAGAACCCTTGGCTGGGGTTACCGGAAAATCTCTCTGAAGAGTGTCTCCGGGTTCGATACCGATATGTACCTCAGAATAAGCGAAGTCTTCAGTGATTGTCGTACCACTTAATCTGATTGCATAGGCGGTTATCGTGTCTTTATGGTTGTTCTTAAGCCTGATTCTTACTTGATTATTTAAGATCTCCGCTGTCAGGACTTCATCTCCTCTGGTGTGACTTGTCACAGTAATCGCATTGGATGATCTCGAAGCGCGATGATTTCTCGCACTCAAGACCATTGCAAAAGCAACAAGAAGAATTATGCCGCTTAGAACCGCGAAGAATCGACGTTGCATGAGAGAACTCCTTTGGAAAATTCGGTCTATCATTACTTACCGACTTCCTACGTGATGTAAGTAGCGAAGCCCTTGATCGGCCCTTTATAAGTAGGATCCTCGGTAGCTGACTGACGCGGACATCCGAGCGGCAGGGAGCCGTTAATGGAAGCAACTATACTCTCTAGCAACCAAACGTCAACCACCTTTCTTACATTTAGGGTTGCCGCAGCCTTTAAGGTGGGGATGGCAGGACTTAGTTGAGCCTGTTATGGTTTTGGCGGAGTTGGCGAAGCCGTGGGCGACGGCGCCGAGGATGAATAAGCGGGCCCGATCTTGTCGTCGAGTCCGTCCAGTGTCCCGTTCACTTTCTTGTAAACGTTCTCGATCACCGATCGCCGCGCGGGATCGGGAGTGCCGGCGAGATAGCTCTTGATGTAATAGAGCAAAGCTTGATCGTGCTTGTTGTTCGCTTCGAGCGCCGTACCCAAATGCCACATCGATGAGCGCCACAGCGGCGTGCCTTGCGGCGCCACGCTGACC
>DATBSH010000023.1:0-4557 GCA_036559885.1 Pyrinomonadaceae bacterium | reverse complement strand
GAATCAGCCGGGCTGACTGGAAACTCGTAAGTGTGATTGACGGCAGAAATATTTAGGGGCTTAAGGAACTCGAGATACGCTTCGACGCGATGTGTCCCGGTGCAATCTATCTCCGCCCGGTGCGTCAACAACTCGCCATTAGCGCCGCGTGCGCCCACGCGAGTTGGAATGCCCAAGCAATAAAGCAGGGCGTTGCCGAGACTGCGATCGAAATCTGATAGTCCGAAGTTGACAGCCGAGTCGTAACGAGCGAATGCAAACTTCAAAAGGAGATCCGGATAGTAGCGAAGCGTCGCCAGAATTAGCCGAGGGCCCGAGCGCCCCGCCAACCGCGAAATGATCCAGTGTCCTGGAAAAACAGGCACGACCGTGATCGCGCTGAACCGCGGATGATGCGCAAAGGCTTCCTTCACATATTCATGCAGCGTAAGGAGTTCGATATGCGCGTTTGGATAACGATCATTTAGCGCCGCCAGTGAAGGCGTCAGCATCAATGTATCGCCTAGTCCCGCGAACTGAATGACGAGAATTCTTCGCGGCTCGCGGCGTGCCGAAAACAAATTCAGCACTCCCCGAATCGTCCAACAAACCGGCAGCGCAAGAAGCAACAGAACAAAAGCCCCGAAACGTTTCACTGCTCGGCGCTGCCGCCATTCGTAAAGGGCCCTTCGACTACGTGCAATCGGCTTGCCGAATGCCAACCTTCGCAACCGCGACCGCCAGCGCCACAGCCTTTCATCCGCAGTACGAGACCATTCGATCGTGCGGCCTCTGAAAAATGGGGCGCACCCTACCAGCAGCAGTTTTGCCTGCCGCCGATTCGGCGACATCAACAGTGCTTTGGTAAGCTCGCGAACCGCACGATAAGTCTGGTTCGAACGCAGATAATGAAGGCCTAATTCGTAGTGATACGACTCTCGAAGATCCTGCAGCTCGCGAGGCGAATAGAAGTCAAGTTGGTGTTTGCGCTGATATTCCTCTACGTAATCCAAGGCGATGAAATGCCCCGCGGCCGCTTTTTCAACATCCGCTGTCATGTTGTCGCCGTGTCTTCGGTACAGAGCTAGCGGTTCGTCGACGTAAAGGACGCTTACTCTCTGAGCGGCTAGCTTCCAAAGCATCAGCCAATCTTCCATCAGCCAAACGTCAGGACGACTCTCGTCGAAACCACCGACCTGTTTCACCACGTAAGCTGGAAAAAGCCAGCGATGAATTACCGTGTGAAACGCAAATAACTCCCAAGCGCGGTCGAATGGAATTTTGCCGCGGAAGTGATCGCCGCCAAACAGTGTTGATAGATCGGAACCGTTGAAGTGTCGGAAATCGCAGCCGCAGATACTCGGATCTGTTGCTCGTTCTAACAACGCAACTTGCTTCTCAAGCTTCGTTGGCTCGATCAAATCATCGGCATCAAGGAACTGTAGATACTTGCCGCCTGCTAATCGAATGCCGGTGTTTCGTGCCGCCGACAATCCCTTGTTGTCCTGCCGGACATATCGAATCTGCTGATTGGCAATTAGATCTGACAACCGCTCGCGCGTGTCATCCGTCGAGCCGTCATCAACAACGATAATTTCGACAGAGGGATACGTTTGCCTCAGCGTGCTCTCAATCGCCTCAACGATGTACTCGCCGGAATTGAAGGCAGGGATAATGACGCTTACTAACGCTTTAGCCATTTTTAGAAATACGAGGATCCTTGGCTATCTTTGCAGGGCACGCCTTGCACGAGTAGTCCATTCCGTTGCCTGCTTTCCGAGCAGCAATTTGGTTGACAGCCGAATGAACCGATCTTGCTTGACGATAGGCCCAAAGGCTTCAGCGGAAAACTTAAGTAACGCCTTTGCGCTGTCGAATCGTCCGTGAGAGTAATGATGGTTCGCCAAGCTTAAGGCTTGCTGGCTATACTCCCGCCGAACACTTCGTCGCAGCTCTCTAGCTGCAGGAATGCGCTGCGGGAACTTGTCGAGTATTAGGATTCTGAACAGAAGATGTTCTTTAAGGTTCTTGACGTGGTCGTAGAAGTTGCGGCTCTCGTTCCTGTCATGCTCGCGATACTTGAGAAGAGGTTCCTTAATGTACGCAATGTCGAAAAATAAACAAATACGCATCCACATTTCGCAGTCGCAAGTGTAGGAAAGTCTCGCGTCAAATCTTCCTAGTTTTTCGTAACACGACTTCCTCACCAGAACACTCGGACAGCAGATGACGTTAGGTTTCAGGAAAAACTGCTCAAAAAACCCCATTCCGTCCTGAAGGTTATCAATTTCTGTATTCCCTGAGAACATGCGAGTCGGATTTCCTCGACCATCGACAATTTGAGCTTGCGAGAAGACCAAGCCCACAGAAGGATGCTCGTCCAGCACGCGAATTTTTTCACCCAGGTTTTCCGGCGCCATTACGTCGTCCTGGTGAAAGATAGAAACGTATTCGCACTTTGCCAATTCCAAACAGCGGTTCCAGTTGCCGACCAGGCCCAGCCGCGTAGAATTCTTATAGTAGGTCAATCGATCGTCCTGAAACGATTTGACGACTGTTTCAGTACTATCCGATGAGCAGTCGTCAACGACGATTAACTCGAAGTCCGTAAGAGTCTGGTTCAGAACGCTCGTAATCGCCTCGCTAAGATAAGCGGCACCATTGAAGGTGGGAATGCATACGCTAACTTTGCGTTTTAGATCTTCGACGTCCATCTCATTTTCGACCAAGATACTTAATCCAATGATAAGTCTTGAAAAGTGGGTTGTTTCTGACCCTCGTCACAAAACTCTCCAATTCTCTGATCTTTCTTTCCTGCTTGGAGATTATCTGTTCATTTCTTTCATGCTCCGATCGGTGTTGTTCAAGTCGAAGACCAAGCTGATAGAAGAGTTCTTGAATGTTGAGTCTGTCTTCTTGAGAGGCGTCCAACAACAATCGTAAAGAGTCTGGGTATTCGCGGCCAACCGCTAGCAGACCGAGTCCGTACCCATGCATGAACTCAAAGTATGGATATAGTTCCTTGATCTCTTCCCAAAACTTCCAAACACCGTAGTCAGCTTCCTTGACGAACGTATCATGAAATAGGATGACGCCCTTGTCGCTAACCTTGGGTAGCCAAGTCTCAAAATCACGCTTCACTGAATCGTACGTGTGCAGACCATCAATATGAAGTAAGTCAACGGACTCGTTCTCAAAGCGCCTTGAGGCTTCTTCAAAAGTGCTTTGTATGAGCTCCGAGAAGTTTCCATAAAGTTCATCATGATGCTGTCGTAAGTCAGCCAACACGTCAGGTCCATAGATTCCGCTTTGGGGATCCCCATGCCAAGTATCAATCGCATAGCAGTGAGTATCCAGACCTAACTCCGTCACCGCTTGGCAAAACGCGCAGTAGGAAACTCCCCTGAAAGTCCCCAATTCCACAACGACTCTGGGTTTCAAGATCTCTATCAGAAACATCCCAAACGGAACATGGCTCATCCACGTAGACGCTGCTATTCGTAAAGGATAGGCGAAACAAATTGGATAGTTCGACGGATTGAAGGTGCGATCGATAACTCTCATTTCCATACCTTCTATCACCGCTGCGGTTGTGTCTCCCAACGCGAGCGAACTAGAACGCGACCGAGGCCCGGATCTGGAATGCGACCATTACCATAAAAGTCAACCGACTCCACATCAAACGACACTGCGCTGTCCAACGCATCGATGACCGTGTTGTGAGACGTGCCCGCGCTTAGCGACAGCGTATAGCGGCCCGGCGCGAGTGGGATTTCATCAAGGTGACAAATAATTCTGCACGCGCTTTCCAGCGAAGGCAGCTCAGAGTCCGAGAAGTAAGTCGTAATACTGAAAATCCTGCTTCCCATCCAATCATCGACGCCAATCCCGAACTCGGGAGTCTTCAAATTCACCGCCGGCTCGAACGTGAGCTCAATTCTCATCGGTTCGCCGCAGTGGAACCGATCCTTCACGTTGCCGTCCGTATCCAACAGACGAACCCTCTTTAACAGAGCCACGGCATCCCGGCGACGAGTCGGATGAGAGGTCAAATCAACATCACCTTCATGAGAGATGATTCCGGAATCGAGATACGCGGCGATAACATCTTTCACATCGCCGACAGAGCTAACTTTTCCATGATCGAGAAGAATGGCTCGGCCACAAAGATTCTCAACCGCCGCCATGTTGTGGCTCACGAACAAAACCGTGCGGCCTTCTTTCGCAACATCATCCATCTTGCCCAAACACTTCTTCTGAAACGCGGTATCACCAACGGCGAGCACTTCATCAACCAGCAAGATTTCCGGATCGAGATGCGCCGCAACGGCAAAGGCCAGACGGACGTACATGCCGCTCGAGTAGTGCTTGACCGGGGTGTCGATAAACTTCTCGACTTCGGCGAAAGCGACAATCTCATCGAACTTTTGCCGAATTTCCGCCCGCTTCATGCCGAGGATCGAGCCGTTGAGAAAGATGTTTTCTCGGCCGGTGAGCTCGGGATGGAACCCCGTGCCAACTTCCAGCAGCGAAGCGATGCGACCGGTAATGTCGACGTATCCCTCAGTCGGTTCAGTG
>DATBSH010000022.1:0-14879 GCA_036559885.1 Pyrinomonadaceae bacterium | reverse complement strand
AGTTTCGTGTTTAGTTCGTGTGACTTCGTGGATCGTTCCTTTTGTCCAGAAAACTAAAGACGATCCACGAAGTCACACTAACCAACACGAACCAAAACACTCCTGCCTCGAGCTAGATCCGACTTTTGAGGCAAAGCTTCTGTGTGTAGCAAGTTTGCATCTTTGCGTGAAATTTTAATTGTGGCTCTGCGGTGGCATGCCGGAGAGAAGCCAGCGCTTGCGCTCACCTATCTTGAGGGGTACGATCACTTCAAACATCCGTCACCGACGTTTGAGGGTATTTGATTTGGTTCCTCCTTCGACGCCAAGTCATTTATCAATTTCAACCTGCCGCATTCTCATTCTCCTGAGCAAGTGAATTGGTGCATAAGCCGGGAATTTACTGACGCTGAATCACTTTTAATCGCAGTGTGCCAGATCTGCGGAGCTACAACATAGTAATCGGGTTGAGTCGGTGCGACCCGTCCAACCGCAGCCACGCTAAGCCAACAGCGATGGAGCGAACGATTAAGGTCTTAATAGGAATCGACCGCTGAGGAGGAAGGTATGAACGAAATGACACAGGTCATTACACAACAGCTAACTGGTGGCGCGGTGCGAACAATCGCTCAACGTCTGGGTGTAAGTGAAACCACAGCGAACACAGCGGTACAAATCGCTGTGCCCTTGATTCTTACTGCACTTGCACGCAACGCTTCGCAACCGCAAGGTGCTGAGAGTTTGCACCAGGCGGTGAATAACGATCATGACGGCAGTATTTTCGAAAATCTAATGGGCTATCTGAATAACCCTCAGAGTGGTAACGGCGCAGGTATTCTTGGACACGTTTTTGGCGGGCAGCAACCTTTAATCACGGCCAATCTGGCCCAAGCTACAGGAATGGATCAGAATTCTGCCAGCGGCCTGTTGGAAACGGTCGCACCGCTCGTTATGGGTGCCGTTGGCCAAACGCAGCAACAGAATGGACTCGACGCTTCCGGGCTCTCAAACATGCTGAATTCTCAGGAACAGCAAGCACAGGCAAATGCGCCCGACGTTATGAGCACGCTCGGGTCGATGTTGGATCAAAATCAGGACGGGAGTGCGATGGACGATCTTCAACGAATAGCTGCGAACTTCTTCAAGTGAAACGTCTACTGCCACGGTGAATGGCTTTGAAAAGAATTCCCCCATCGAAACCGAAATAAACCGCACAAGTAACCGTGCGCTGATCAGAGAAGAGCACGGCAATTGTGGGGATGAATCAGTAAGGAGGACGAAATGGGACTCTTCGATAAGATGTTTGGACGCGGTGCGTCGGAAGCTCAACAGGACGCAAACGCTCAGAAGCGTTTCAACGAGCTCAAAGGTAAATACCAATCAGTTCTCAACCTAATTGAGCAACAGCAAGTGCAGTTGCTAAATCTGCACGTGCAGGACAACAAACTGTTCATTAAGGGAATCGCTTCCTCGGATTCAGCAAAGGACGCGGTCTGGAATCAGATCAAGCTGGTAAATCCCTCCTACGATAACGACCTTACCTGCGACATTACCGTCGATTCGAGTCGCGCCGTTGCAGCCGCTGCGGGAGGTGGCCAGGGACAGGCTGGCCAAGTCTACGAAGTTAAGGCTGGCGATAACCTCTCGAAGATCAGCAAACAGTTTTATGGAGATCCGAACGAGTATATGCGGATCTTCTACGCTAATCGCGACAAGCTGCGGGATCCTGATCAGATTCAAGTGGGTCAGAAACTGACGATACCACCTGAAACATAATCAGTGCTTTTGGGGCCGACGCCAAGCCTGACGCTTGGCGTCGCGCTGGTCCCGTGAAAACACCAGAGAGGAGCAACATACGTGACAGCGACTAAGGCAACACCCACGAAACATGATGACGAATCAGCTATTCGAGAACTGGTTGACAGATGGCTTGCGGCGACTAAGAACGGGGACTTGAACACTGTGATGACGCTCATGGCCGACGATGTGATCTTCATGGTTCCAGGCAAAGAGCCATTTGGGAAAGAGGAATTTGCGGCGCAGTCGAAGCAGATGAAAAATGTCAAGATCGAGGGTAAGAGCGACATCAAAGAGATCGAAGTGCTTGCCGATCGCGCATGGATCCGGAACTATCTACAAATTGTGATAACTGAGCCAGACGGGAAGACGACGCAGCGTTCTGGATATACTCTCACGATTCTGCGGAAGAACCCGGATGGAAACTGGGTGGTTGCCCGTGATGCGAATCTCGTGATGTAGAGGCACTTACCTCCCTGACACCGCGTAGCCACGCACATGATTTCCGTTCGCGATAAACATTAAGCCGATTGCCTCATCTGTAACAAAGCGTTCGTCGAGGTCACTCAATCTTATTTCGCGTTCGGTTCTTCCGGTATTGACGTTCACACCTGCGAGGCCGTGACCGCCACCGTTCTTGAGATCTGTGTAGAAGTACATCCACTGCGCGCGCAATGCCGCAAGCCGATCTCGATGCCATAAGAATCGGGAAAGTCGCTCGAGCTGATTCGCCGGATCCAAACGATCCAACAGCCGATCTTCGACGTCTATCGATCGAGCGCGACCTGCCACATTTATTGAGCCGGATGATCGCGAGCCGCTGGAAATGCCGCGAAGCCTGGAGGCAATGCCGAAGTGTTGGAAACGCGAGGTTCCATAATTTCGCGCTGACGAGACGGCGAGACTTTGAAGATTCGAGAACGAGGAGCGCGCAGCCAGGCCAGACCAACTCAAACTAGTTGCTGCGCGCGCGAGTTGCACGCCACGAAACGCTGTGGTCGCAGGTCCACCGAATCGGAAGTAAAGCGATGCCGCCCTTGCCGCGATCGCGGCGATCGTACGAAACAAACCGCGCCCAGGAGGTGTATGTTTCGCGCTCCAGATCTCGTGACCGTTGTGCGCATCGAATGCGGCAATCTCTGATTCTCCACCGATGACTACATCTCCGCGCTCATTCAACAAGCCAAACGAAGCGCGCTCGATTCGGAGAGAGATCTTTGAAACGCGTTTGCCTGAAGTTGCATCGATGAACATCAAGTCGTCACGGTCAGCAATCGCAATTGTGTTTAGATCCGGAATCAGGAGGTTTGTAACTCCTTTGTCAGCGCCTTTGTAGCGCCACAATACTTTGCCGGTTCGCGCGTCGATCGCACTGACCCCATACGGACCTCGCTCCGCCAGCTCTCCATCTTTCAATCTTGTAAACTGGCCGCCGGTTCTGGCGTAGAGCACATCGCGCACCAGGAACAACTCAGGGGTGACACCGAGATCTTTGGCTTCCCAAACAGTATCGCCGTTTTCGCGGGAGATTGCGCGAACATGACCGCGTCCTGAAGTGAAGATCAACTCTGGAGCAAATATCGGCTCAGCTTCGGTGAGCGCCAGTCCTGATTCATTTACGCGATAACGCTCGCGCAGTCGTTGCTTACCTGTACGTGCGTCAAACGACGTCACGCCTTCATAGAACAGGAACAACCGGCCATCAACGAAAACAGGTGGGTAGTAGTTGTCGAACGTGTAATCAACTTCTTTGCCCGAGTCGTCCGGCCAACGTGTTGGCATCATTTCAACTTCGCCTGCTTCCTGTTGCCACAACTGCTCGCCAGAAGCCAGGTCTAAGACGTGGATCAACGGACGTCGCTTGAATCCATCTCGAACATGATCTTTTGCATCCTTGGCCAACACTATTGCCAGAAGATTGCTGTCAGGTTCTACTGACAGCTGCATCAATGCGCCCTTGATCTTCTCGCTTCGCCAGATGGTGTCGCCAGTGAGGAGATCGACTGCTTCAACTCGCGTTTTCTCGCCCTTTTCAAAACTAAGAAGAAGTAGGTCGGTGCCTGGAACAGGAGCAACATCGGTCTCATCAAGAGCTGCATCCTTGCGCCGCCATAGAATGTCGCCGGTGGAGGCATCGAGACCGTAGACTGATTTTTCAGTGCCGGCAATCAAGACACCCATGTCAGTTGGTTGATAGAAACGAACATCTTTGTCGAGCTTGGCTGTCCAAGCTTGGGCGCTTGCCGTGATAGAGGAAATGAGGAAGAGAAAAGAAATGGCTAAGAATCGTAGGTACTTCATGAATCTCAGCATAACACGTGGGCACCGAATGCCTGGGAAGGCATAAAAAGCTCGACAATTCAACATCAGATAGATTTCAGGTTGGGAAGGGCGGCTTGCCCTGACCTCTCATCACACTGAAGCTACAGTCATAGTTCAATTTGCAAAAGATTTCAGGTCGGGAAGGGTGGCGTGCCCTGACCTCTCATCACACTGAAGCTTCAGTCCCATAGTTCAATTTGCAAAAGATTTCAGGTTAGGAAGGGTGGCTTGCCCCCGCTCAACTAGCTTTATCCGGATCCGACAAAACACTCAACTGCAGAACGAGAGCGAAGCGACCGATTTGAAGTGACGGAATCGCCAATGTTAGTTCAATCGGTCGCTTCGCTCCCGTTCTGTAGTTGAATCTCTCCGGGCACGAACTCATGCTTGCAAGCCGCCCTTCCCAACCTGAAATCTTTCTTAGTTTGAACTGTGGGACTGGAGCTTGAATGGTGATGGAGCTCAGCTGGCCGCAGTCCCTGGTGTCCTCTTGGATCCGGTTCTGATTGAACACCAAAAATCTGATATGCTCTTACCGCATTCGTAAGTTGCAGACGATGTCGTCAAAAATACTCACAAATCGAGTTGCGCCGTTTTTGTTGCTCGTCGTCGGCGTGCTGACGAACGTCTCGGCGCAATCGATCGATCCTAATTCTCCTACACCAGTTCGCAGCAACAGCTTAATAGGAAGGATTGCCGCGCGTGACCTCGGCGATGCGCGGCTAACAGATCACTACTACGCCTTCCGTGGTCATCCAGGTGACCTTCTGATCACCATTCGCAGTACAAATCTAAATGGTGACATCGATGTCTTCACGGCCGGGACGTTGCGGCCGCTACTAAAGCTGACCCTTTACGCAGAAAGTACTGCACCAGTTACCAAAGGAATTTATTTACGACGCACCGAAGATTTGGTACTGCGCGTTGAAGCTCGCAGCCCGAACGACGACGATGGTACTTACGACCTCCAATTCGGTGGAACATTCGAGCCGATTCAAGGCGGACCCGAGATCGCAGAGAATGAGACTCCTGCTGCACCAACTGCCAACGTTCCAAGTAGCGGGCGTAAGACAAAAAGAGTTTCGTCCGTTGGCGCCAGGATCGAAGAACCTCCACCTCCTGTAACGGAAGTTGCTACAGCTAATCCGACACCGGAGCCAACACCCGAACCCAGCCCTATCGAATCTCCATCACCTCGGGTAACAGAAAAACCGGCGGAACCTGTGCCCGCTCCACGGACCACTCGTAGTCGCAGGCCGACGACGAGACGAACAACAACGGCCGTAGCGAAACCGAAAGAAACGCCGGTCAAAGAAGCGGCTGCCGAAGAGCCTAAGAATGTACAGGCCGCCGAAAGTGCTGAGCCGGAACCGAAATCAACGGCTCCTGCTCGAACTAAATCGCGACGTACACGAGCGCCTGAGCCCGCGACCAAACCAGCAGAGTCTGAACCACAACCAGAAGCTGAAGTAGGTCCTCGCCTGATCATTGAAACGAACGACGGCACAGTAATCAATAGATCGATGAGTCGAGTCAGACGGGTGACGATCGAGAACGGTCAAGTAGTTGTAGTGGGGAAGGACGGCGCGATCAATCGCATTCTTCTCGCCAATGTCGTGAAAATGTCTATCGAACCGTAAAGCAGAAGCAGATCCACAGATTACACAGATTACACAGATTTAAGATAAGACAGGAGCAGGGGCAGGCGGCAGGGGCACGAAAACTCCCTGCCTCTGCCTGCTGCTCCTGCCCCTGATCTTAATCTGTGTAATCTGTGGATCTGCTTCTGCTTATTTTTCTTTCAAACTGGCGAGCTTGGTTTTAAATCGGGGCAGGTCCTGACTGTTTGGATCAACCTTCTCGAGCTTGGCTATTGCGTCTTCTGCTTCTTTTGCGTTGCCCTTCTGCAGCATCGTTTCAGCCATGCCCGCCAATACCATCACGTCATCGTCTTTCATTTTCATTGCTGCGCGATACCACTTCTCAGCATTGTCGAAATGTCCCGCATCCAAATTAACCATGCCCAGGTTTACCACTGTCTGGTAGTCGGTAGGGTTTAGCTGGTTTGCCTTCAGTAAGTATTCGATTGATTGATCGTACCGCTGTATCTGGTAATACAACTCAGCGGCCTTTAATTGAGCTTCAAAGTTCTTCGGTTCGTTCCGTGCTTTTTCAATCGAAGCCGTAACCTCCGCTTGCATGTTCTGCATTGCCGCCGCATCACCGCCCGGATTCTGACCTATAGGTGGATGATCGGAAGGTAGCGTTTGACTGGCGGTTGCCGTCTGCATAGCTTGTTTCTGGCTCATCGAGCTGGCAAATATGAATCCTACGATGAAGCCGAACAAGAGCCCGATAATTGCAAAAAGAAGATTCTCTCTAGTCATTGTGCGTTTATGATGCCGCGTCTTTCATGATTGATCGAATCTGTTCACGAAGTTCAGGGCTGTTAGTATGACCATGCGCCATGATAGCGTGCTGCGTGGCAGCTTCCAGCACCTCCTCTTCTGTGCCTTCGATACTTAGCGTACAGCCTTTCTCGCTCGGGTGAAGCCTACAATCCACAACTTTCCTGTCTTCAGCCATGACGAATCTCCTTTCGCTTTACTTCGTGTTTGATAATGACTTTGCTTCATCAATTCTTTGCTGGATCGACTCAGCGACTTCAGATTTTGGCGGGACCTTTTTGAGCACGCGCGACCAGTAATCAATCGCTTGCTTGTAGTCCTTGCGTTGGAACGCGGCGTTGCCGGCAAGTTGTAACGCCTTCAAGTTCTCTGGATCGATTTTGAGGGCTTTATTTACCAGCTCCATCGGTTGACCCTCAAGCTTTCGGTCATTCGCCATCGCCGATACAAAGGCGTACTCCGCCCAAAGGTCAGCGTTGCTCGGTTCTAATTCCGTCGCCTTCGCATACGCACCCGCCGCTTCACCAAAACGTTGCATCGAATTGTACGAGCGCGCCAGCATGATCCAACCCTGCGAGTCTGAAGGATTCGTCTTTAGCCGTTCAGCCAGCGCCGCAACATTTGCCTCAATCTGTTGCTGTGATCTTGTGTTCGCAACTTCGGGCACATTCCGTTGTTCAGTCTGCGCTTGGGAAAGTCCCTTGAGCTCTCCGACTTTCAAATAAAAGAGTACTGCGATCAGCGGTAAACCGATTGAAAGCAGATACAAAATACTGCGCGCTCCGGTAGCGGAGCTCGTGGGTTTAGTGGTGTCGCTGAGCTTTACGTCTTCCAGAAGCCGGCGTTCTATCTCTTCGCGATCCTGATCATGTTGCTCCAGGCTGATAATTCCATTTCGCAGATCAGTCTCCAGTTCTGACAGCTGATCGCGATAAATGGCGATGTTCGTCTCGCGCCGTTCTCGCTCATCAGCCTTTTTGTTTGTATCACTGCGTTGGATAAGGGGCGGCAAAATGAAAGCCAGCGCGATTACTACCAACACCGCACAAATTAGCCAAAACAGAATCATGCAGTTTCCTTCCGCGACGCGGTGCCTAATAGTTCTTCCGCGCGACGGCGATCAGCGTTGCTGAGCGGCTGCTCTGATATCAAGTCTCTGCGCCGTCTTACATAGCTGAAAAGAATGACGAGTCCAAGAAGTAGGAGTACGAAAGGACCGAACCATAGTAGGTAAGTCTTTGGTTTGACCGGCGGCCGATAAAGAATGAACTCACCGTACCGTTGTGTTAGGAAGGCGATGATTTCCTGATCACTTTTGCCGGCTTTAATCTGTTCTCGAATTTCCCGGCGCAGGTCTTCCGCAAGATCGGCTCGCGAGTCAGCGAGGGTTTCGTTCTGACAAACTAAACAGCGAAGTTCTTGAGACAGTTTGGTGAGTCGCTGCTCGACTACCGGATCTACAGGTTCGTTGCTCTCTGGCTGCCTGATTTGAGCTGAAGCCACGCTGCCGACGGATAAAAGCAACAAGACTACTAACAGCAAAACGCCCCTGTGTAACCTCTGTGATCCCTGGGTCTCTGTGGTTTTCGTAAGTATTTCAAGAAGTCCAACCGCAGTGACACAGAGAACACCGCAGACGCACAGAGAAAACCAAATCTGGAGACTACTCATTACCTGCTACCTTGGCGATTAAGTTCCTGAGCGAGCGGTAAGATCGTTTTTGTCCAAACATCGGGAGTTACTGGACCAATCTGTTTGAAGCGAATGACGCCCTGCTGATCAATCAAGTAAGTTTCCGGCGCACCGTAAACGCCGTAATCAATGGCAACTCGCCCATCCAGATCGGAGACACTCAATACATAAGGATCACCCAGCTCGCCTAACCATGCGAGCGCATCTTCCGGCCTGTCTTTGTAATTCAAACCGTAGATGGGTATGACGCCTGTGCGCGCGTATTCGAGCAGCAACGGATGCTCATCTCGACACGACACGCACCACGATGCCCAAACGTTTAAAAGCCAGACGCGACCACGCATTTCCTCAGCGGAAAAGGATTTGGACGGATCTTTGAGTTCAGCCAGGTGAAATGCTGGTGCCGGTTTGTTGATGAGTGGCGATGGCACTTCGTGTGGATCGCGACCCAGGCCGATGGCCAGGAAAACAACCAGAACAATAAACAGGATCAGTGGAATTAAGTAACGACCCATGATTTCAGATCAGTTAACCGAGAGTTTAGGGAGCAACTTGTCCGGGTTCAACTTGCACGGCCGCAGCTGCAGACGCTGGAATAGCTTCGGATCTTTTCTTTGCCTCCTGTAACTCACGCTGTTTTCGAGCGGCCAACGCATAGCGGCGATCACTGAGCGCCAGGCCACCACCCATAGCCATCAGGAGTGCGCCACCCCAGATCCATCCAACGAAAGGTTTGTAATAAACTCTTACACTCCATGCGCCATTGGCGACAGGTTCACCAAGAGAAATGTAGAGATCACGAGTTAAGCCACTATCGATTGCCGTTTCGGTCAAAACGTTTCCCGTAGCAGTGTAATTCCGCTTTTCCGGATACATTCGTTGAACCTCAACGCCATTCTTACTCACAATCATTTCCGCTCGACCTGCACGGTAATTTGGACCCACCGCCTCCGACACACCGTTGAATTTAAAGTCATAGCCACCCGCTTGGACCGTGTCGCCAATTGCCATGCGGACGTCTTTCTCCGTTTGATACCCGGTTACCATCGTGACGCCGACAAGGAAGACTGCCACACCAAAGTGAGCCAAATGCATCCCGTAATAACTGCGACTCTGCGTGCGCAGTTTCTGTAGCGTCGTCAATTGACCAGAGGTAACGTGCACTCTCTCCCAGATATTCACCAGCGCAGTCGTTGTGATCCAAATCGCCAGGAGTAATCCTAAACTCGCCAGCGGTTTCCACTCTCCAAGTGCAAAGGGAAGCAAGACCGCCGTAATGACGCTAACTACAAATGCCCATCGGAGCCTGATAGCGAGTTCAGGCAAGCTCGCTTTCTTCCAACGCGCTATCGGACCAATGCCCATTAAGAACATCGCAGGCGCCATAAGAGGTACGAAGACCAGATTGAAGTAAGGCGGGCCAACCGAGAGTTTTCCCATTCCAAGCGCATCAACAATCAGAGGGTAGAGAGTTCCCAATAGCACGGAACCAGCAGCGACTGTTAACAGAACATTATTCGAGAGAAGGAACGACTCGCGTGAAATCACATCAAACTTGCCACCCAGACCAACCTGTTTCGCGCGCCATCCGTAAAGCAGCAATGAACCGCCGATGACAAAGGCGAGAAACGCGAGGATGAAGATGCCTCGCTTCGGATCAGTGGCAAACGCGTGCACCGAAGTCAGCACGCCCGAACGAACAAGAAATGTTCCCAACAGACTAAGTGAGAACGCCGCGATAGCCAGCAAGACCGTCCAGCTTTTGAAACCTCCGCGTTTTTCCGTCACTGCAAGCGAATGGATCAAAGCCGTACCGACCAGCCAGGGCATAAAGGAAGCGTTTTCGACCGGATCCCAAAACCACCATCCACCCCAACCAAGTTCGTAGTAGGCCCACCAACTGCCAAGCGCAATTCCACACGTCAGGAACATCCAGGCCACTGTCGTCCAAGGTCTTGACCAGCGGGCCCAGGTAGCATCCAGCTTGCCACCAATCAACGCTGCTATGGCAAATGAGAATGCAACGGAGAATCCGACGTAGCCCATGTAAAGCATCGGAGGGTGCGCCACCATTGCTGGATCCTGGAGAAGGGGATTCAAATCGCGACCGTCAACAGGCGCCGGCAACAACCGCGCAAATGGATTCGAGGTTGTCAGCATAAAAAGAAGAAACCCAACACTCACAATCCCCATTACGCTCAGCACGCGCGCAATCATTTCGTCCGGCAGATGACGGCTGAACAATGAGACCGCGACAGTCCAAAGCGACAACATAAGCGCCCAGAGCAACAGAGATCCTTCATGCGAGCCCCAAGTTGCAGCGAGACGGTAATGAAGTGGCAGTTGTGAGTTTGAATTCGTTGCGACGTTGAGAACGGAGAAGTCGTTGGTGATAAACGAATAGGCCAGGCAAGAGAAGGCAATCGCTACAAAGATAAACTGCGCCTGACCTGCAGGTGCAGCGAGCGCCATCCATTGTCGGTTTCCCCTCGAAGCTCCCAGCAGCGGCAATGTCGCCTGAGTTAGTGCGAGAAGGAAGGCAATGATTAACGCAAACTGACCAATTTCCGGGATCATATTTGCAGTTAATTATCTATCACGGTTTGAGCGGCCTTTTGTGCCTGCTTCGCCTTGTCGATTGCCTGACCTGCCTCTGGAGGCATGTAGTTCTCATCGTGCTTAGCCAAAACCGTATCGGCATAGAATACACCGTCGCTGCCAACACGACCCTGCGCGACGCAGCCGCGACCCTCTTTGAATAGATCGGGGAGAATACCTTTAAAGACAACAGGGATGCTTGCCTCAGTATCGGTAACGATAAAGTGCACGGTCAATCCGTCCTGATCACGTTTCAGGGTTCCCTGTTGCACCAAGCCACCGATGCGGAAAGTTCGATTTACCGGAGCCTCCTTGGCCGCAACTTGAGTTGGGCTAAAAAAGAAGACGAGGTTGTTCCTGAAGGCGCTTGCCACAAAGTATGCAGCGAGGCCTAAGGCTGACAAACCGGCCACGATAAAAGCAATTCGTTTATGACGCCGTTTCATTTGATGCCCTCAACTGCGGAAATGCTAACAAGAGTTCGGTCAACTGTGAAATGGTTCTGGTGTCCGATACGCTTTAGCTTGTCGTGACGCCAGTAAAATTCAATGTTGAGTGTAGCGAGCATCGACGACAAGCTAAAGCGTATCGGACCTCAAGCCTGCGCTACGTAAGACGATTTCGCCTCGGTTATTTGGCCGCGATCGTCCTTATTCACATTTTGCGCGCACGACCGTTTCCTGCGGCTAAGACTGAACAGTTCCAAACCGATTGCAAGGGCCGCGAAGAAATACGATCCCCATACGTAAAAGCCATATCCACCCATTGACCAGTCCATTATGTTCCTGCCTCCGCAAATCTGGCCGCGTTTTGTTCTCGTTCGACTATCGTGCAACGTAACCGGACTAATACCACTGCGACTGAATACAGCCAACACGCCGCCAGCATGATGAGCATTGCGGCGAGCATCTTTGGCGCGATCGTTGGCTTGTTAAGGATGCGAATCGTAGCTCCCTGATGCAACGTATTCCACCATTGGACGGAGAAGTAAATGATTGGAACATTGATGACTCCGACCAGAGCTAACACCGCGCCCGCTCGATCGGCTCGCCTGGGATCGTCAATAGATGCTTGCAGCGATAGAAACCCAATGTAGAGAAATAGGAGTATTAGAGTCGAGGTCATCCGTGCGTCCCAAACCCACCATGTTCCCCACGTCGGTTTGCCCCAGAACGAGCCTGTCACGAGCGAGATGAATGTGAACATCGCCCCAGTTGTCGCAATTGACGAAGCCATCATTGATGACAGACGGGCATTAAAGGCCCAGCCGACTCCGGCATAAATTGCCATTAGTACATACAGGAGCATTCCCATCCACGCGGCGGGAACATGGATGAACATGATCCGGTACGCGTCGCCTTGCTGCGCATCCGTCGGAGCAACAAAGAAGCCTACGTAAAGGCCGATGACGAACAACAGCGCCGCCGGGATAGCAAACCAGGGAATCATTTTCCCGGCCAAAGGGTAGAAGTTAACTGGTGACGCGTACTTGTAGAGATTCATTGTTTTCTAGTAGGGCCTCAATCCTGGAAATCATTGGTCAATTATGATCATTGATAAATGTCCAATGACAATTGACCAATGATTTCTTTCACTCGAGCGATATCCTCAACGCTGCGGCTGCTGCCCAGGGCGCGAACGTTAGTGATAACACTGTAATCGCAGCCAGCAGATAAATGTGCGACTGTGGGCTTGTTCCCATGATACTCGCCTCAACTCCACCTGCACCGAAAATCAAAACAGGGATGTACAGCGGCAATACCAAAATCGAAATCAAAACACCGCTGTTACGAAGACCCACCGTCAGTGCCGCACCCACAGAACCTATAAGACTCAGCACTGGCGTCCCCAGCAAAAGAGTCACGAACAGGAGTCGCAGCGTATCCTGAGAAAGATCAAATTGTATCCCAAGCAACGGGGCTATCAACACCAGCGGGATCTCCGCGATAAGCCAGTGCGCAAGTGTTTTCGCCAGAACCACGAGATACAAAGGCTGCGGTGTCAGAAGCAACTGCTCGAGCGTTCCATCCTGATAGTCGTTCGCAAACAATCTACCCAAGGAAAGCATTGACGCGAGCAGGGCAGCAACCCAAACAACTCCCGGCGCGATTGACCGAAGCAGTTGCGCTTCGGGACCGATGCCGAGAGGAAAAAGGCTGACGACGATTACGAAGAAGAAAACTGTCGACAAAACATCCGCGCGACGTCGCCAGGCGAGAATCAGTTCACGCCAAACGATCCAGCTAAACATCGTTAGACTCGAACGCGCCTTCACGTTGCAAGCTCGAGGCGTTGAATCGAAGCGGATTTCAGCTCGAATTCCTGATGGGTCGCAACTACGGCGATCCCGCCTTTTGCGAGATGCTCCTCTATCAAAGATCTAATTAGAGCGATAGCCGACTTATCAAGGGACGCAAGTATTTCATCGAGCAGCCAAAGCGTCGTCCCACAAACAACGAGTCGCGCAAGCGCGACCCTTCGCCTTTGGCCTTCAGACAAGAGACGTACCGGAATGGCCTCGCGACCTGCCAATCCCATCATCTCCAAGACTGACCGCGCGCTCTGTTCACTGATTTCAGTGCCATTAAGCGCGTTGGAGATCCTCAGATTTTCAATGCCCGTCAGTTCGTCCTTAATCCCGTGGCGGTGGCCGAGATAAGTGGTAAACGTGAAATATTCCTCAGCTAACGAGCGAATGTTCGCACCTTGCCACCGAACTTCGCCTTCAGCCGGGGCCAGGAGCCCGCAGAGTATTCGGAGCAAACTGGTTTTGCCGCTTCCGTTGGGCCCCGTAAGTTGGACGAATGTGCCGGGCGAAAGCGAGAAGTTGAGTCCGCTAAACAGCCTGCGATCTCCCCGCACGCAGCCGAGTTGGATTGCTTCTAAGATAGTCGCTGGCCTCCGCGTTGTGGCTGCAACGCGGCGTCATTGTATTGAAGTTTCAATCGAAACGCATTCAATCGGAAACGAGAAAGGTCATGCTCAACTCTTTGGAGTGCGGTGACTTGTTACCGCTTTCACCGGCTGCGACTTGTCGGATCATGACTCTTGCGGCAACAAGTTGCCGCGGACTAAAGCGGTGACAAGTCACCGCACTCCAAAGAGGTTACATCCCGCGGGGCTTGGATTCAGTTTGTCCGCTGATTTTTACCCACTCTCGCCATCCGCCTTTCAATGCGCGAACACGTGTGTAACCGCTCTCCAGCAGAATTCGCGCAGCCGCAATTGCTGATTCATCAGCGGGACAAGAACAGTAGGTTACGATTTGTCGATCTTTGGGTACATCTTTGAGTGGCGCGAAATTCAACCGGTGTTTCAGTCGTCGGACCTTTACGTGAATAGCGCCTTTGATCTTTTGATCGCTGTTCGCGTAGGTGTCGCTTGACCGAACATCAATGATAATGACCGGTTCGTTGCCATCGAGTTTAGACTTCAGCTCCTCAGCGCTCATTAATGCCACTCCGCCCTTTGTTTGAGAGCGACCGGTCAGCGATGCACCCTGGTAAATTAGTGCCACACAAGTCAGAACAATGAGTAATCCGTTACTAACGTTCTTTGAAGCCATCGCAACTTCTCCTCAGAGTCCCGTTGATTCAGTTTCTTGCCATTGCTCCATGAAATGCTCCGCGTCGTGGCTCGCCGCTGAAGCTTTTAGGATCAAACCAGCGATACGTGGCAGTGCTGTAATAAATATAGCCATGGTTTCCGAGAAGGATCTGACCAATTAGGTCACCCTTGATCGGTGGCATCTTCTTGCCGTGATTCGCCTTGATGAACTCTTTCCCAGCTTGAGCCTCCATATTGCTGCCGACGACATTCTTCAATAAGAAGGTTTGTGTTGCTTGTGGGTCGCGCCAGTCGTTCGCTCCGTAACCATGGATAATCGCTAATAAAGATTCATTTTCGGTGACGCGCAATGAAGGTGGCCTTGCGTCTTCTGGGGTAAAAGGATCTCTTAAAAGCCAGGACGGGTATTCCTCATTCATGCTGTCGAGTTTGCCTGGCGCTGGTTTGATTACGATGGCGATGTCCTGCGTCGCATCGCCATTGAAATCTCCGGCTACGAACCCAGGTTCGCTGCTT
>DATBSH010000021.1:0-5983 GCA_036559885.1 Pyrinomonadaceae bacterium | reverse complement strand
TGTTGATTTGACCGTAAATCTCCTGTTTCGCACCAACGTCGATGCCTCGCGTGGGCTCATCAAGAAACAAAACCCGCGGATTAGTCAACAGCCATTTTGCGAGTACCACTTTCTGCTGATTTCCTCCCGAAAGTGTTCCCGCGATAGTGAATACGGAGTTCGATTTGACGCGTAATTCTTTCATCGAACGTTCCCCCGCTGCAGCTTCAGCGTCCACGCTCGTGATGAAACGTCCCGAGATCCTGCGCAGGCCCGCCAAAGTCATGTTGTTAAGTATTGTCTGATCGAGCACAAGTCCGAATCGCTTCCGATCTTCGGTGACGAACCCGATACCATTCTTGATCGCACTCGCCGGACTTTTGATCTGTATTGGCTTACCCTCGAGAAAAATCTGGCCAGAGATACGGCCTGGATGAGCCCCAAAGATTCCCATCAGAAGATCGCTGCGTCCTGCTCCCATCAAGCCTGCGATTCCCAATACTTCTCCGCGTCTCACAGAAAAGCTCACATTGTCGACCAGCTTTTTACCAGGCACGACTGGATCCCAGACCGAAATATTTCGTGCCTCAAAGAGAAAATCTCCCTGTGCATGATCGACTGTTGGGAAAATATCACCGACCTCACGTCCAACCATGCGAGCAATAACCTGAGACTCGCTCCAGTTGGCTGTTCGATCAGTTCCAACGGTACGACCATCGCGCAAGACGGTAATGCGATCGCTGATACGAAAGACTTCCTCAAGCTTATGCGAGATATACACCATGGCGACGCCACGAGCGCGAAGTTTATTGAGGATTCCAAAGAAGGTATCGACTTCGGCATCCGTAAGCGCTGCGGTTGGTTCATCCAGGACCAGAATCTCAGCCTCTTGCGATAACGCCTTTGCAATCTCGACTAACTGCTGTTGGCCTATTCCGAGACTGCGAACATGAACATGGGGATCGATCGACAAGTGAAGATCGTCCAGCAAGTGTCGCGCACGACGATAGAGTTCTTCTCGTTTAATCACTCCCCATTTGCGCGGTTCGCGGCCGAGAAAAATATTCTCGCCGACGCTCATATTCTGCACGAGTGACAATTCCTGATAAATGACGGCGATTCCGGCTGTTTCCGCATCACGGACGCCGCTGAACCGTTGCTCTTTTCCATCAATGAGTATCTCGCCCTCATATTCAGGATACGGATAGACGCCACCGAGTATTTTCATCAAGGTCGACTTGCCGGCGCCGTTCTCGCCGACGAGGGCGTGAACTTCACCTTTATGCAGATCAAAGCTAACTCCATCCACGGCGCGAACACCGGGAAAGCTCTTCGCAATGTTCTGCATCTGCAAGAATGGCGGTGAAGTCATTGTTCCAGGTCTTTGGTCTTGGCGCGTGGTCCTTTGCTCCTCGCCCTACTGCTTCGGACATTTGTCGGCCGGTAGACCACTGCAGATATCTTCAAGTTTGTGGTATCCGTCCTTCACGACTGTGTTGAGAAGATTCGTCCGATCAACAGCAACCGGCTCCAGCAGAATTGATGGTACCTTCTTAAATCCATTATCCAGACTGTCGCTACTGGAGACGCTCTCACCACGCGCAAGCTTAATACCAGCCTCGACCGCACCGTAAGCGAGTGGCTGAATTGGCTTGTACACTGTCATCGTTTGCTTGCCTTCGATGATCAACTTAAGCGAAGCAAGATCTGCATCCTGTCCCGAGACGAGCACTCGTCCCGCCAGATTTTGTCCTTCTAGCGCCTGCACCGCTCCACGTGCAGTACCGTCGTTTGAGGCGACCACGGCATCAACCTGGTTGTTTACCTGAGTCAGGGCGTTCTCGACGATGTTGAGTGCAGCACTCGCCTGCCATTCCTTTGCATATTGATCGGCGACAATTTTCACGTCACCGCGCCCGACGGCGGGATTCAGGATATTCATCTGCCCCTGGTGAAGTAGCAGTGCGTTGTTGTCAGTCGGCGATCCACCAACTATCACGAAACTCGCAGGCTTCTTATTCACGTGATCAAGCAGATACTTGGCTTGCATTTCACCGATCTTGATTACCTGGTGTGAAATATAAAGATCAACGTCGCTGTTCTTGATTAGTCGATCATAGCTGATCACTGGAACGCCCTGGCGATGGGCTGCCTCAACGATCGACGCAGCAACCTCGGCGTTATGCGGAGCGACGATGAGTACGTCGACGTTTTGAGTCAGTAGGTTCTCGGCTTGCTTGACCTGTAGATTGTCGTCGCCATTAGCAACCTGAACCATCACCTGCATTCCGAGCTCTTTCGCGCGCTTTTCAACGAGGTCCTTGTCACGCTGCCAACGCTCCTCTTTCAAAGTATCCATCGAGAAGCCTATGACGACCGGCTCGTTAGGTCCTTTTTTCTTTCTAGTTGCAGTAGTGTTGGTTGGTTGATTACTGGAAACGCACGCACCTACAAGTACTAACAGAGTAAGCAGGAGAACCACTGTGATTGAATGCCGCATTATTTGTTTTCCTTCCAAGTTGAATAGTCTTCCAAAGATCCATGCCAGAGTGTCTGAAACTCAATCTCTCATTCTCCCCAAGCTTCAGCTTGGGGTAACGATGCTGTTTGGATTTTGGAGAACCGTTTCAACGGTTTTCGAAAATCATTGCGAACCGGCGATTTGCGTTAAGGACAGTAAACCGTTGAAACGGTTTACTGGCATTCGACGCCGTGGCCACCCCAAGCTGAAGCTTGGGGAGAATGAGAAGTTGAGTTTCCAACACTCGCAATAACTGTAATTCGCCTGTCTACTGGCTTCTCCTGATAACTCTACGTACCAAGCAATCCCTGAACTTTGGTGTAAACACCGTCGAGAATGTTTCGCGCGTCTGTCTCGTTTGGCGCTTCGGCAATCACGCGAATGATTGGCTCCGTGTTTGATCCGCGAACCAAAAACCACCCGTTCGACAGTGTGACTTTTACGCCATCTCGCACATCCATAGGATAGTCAGCATATTCTTTTCGCAACATCCTAAGGACAACCGGGATTTTATGCGAGGGGCACGCCAACTTTTCCTTAATCATGGCGAATCTGGGAAAACTGTTCACGATCTGCGTGATCGTTTGTCCTGCTTCAGCAAGGAGGTGCAACACTAAGCCCATGCCAACCAAACTGTCGCGAGCAAAATTAATTCGGGGATAGATAACTCCACCGTTTCCTTCCCCACCAATGACAGCGCTCTGCTTCTGCATCTCCTCCGTGACGTTTGCTTCGCCGATCTTCGTCAGAAACAGTGGACTTCCATACCGGGATGTAACTTCTTGAAGGACCGAGGTATTAGATAGATTCGCTACGACCGGCCCGCGTTTATGGCTGAGCACGCGAAGAGTTGCCAGCACAAGAGTGTAGTCTTCACCGATCGGTATCCCCTCTTCCGAGACAATGGCGAGGCGATCTGCATCCATATCTTGTGCGAATCCCACATCAGCCCGATTTTTTCTGACCGCTTCGCATAGAGCCGCGAGATTCTCAGGCAGTGGTTCAGCTGGACGCGGGAACGTACCATCTGGAGTTACATTAATAGCAATTACTTCTGCGTCTAGTTCCTTTAGTAGCTTTGGCGCTGCCAGTGAAGCAGCACCATTACAACTGTCGAGCACTACGCGCAACTTTCTTTCGAGTGGCGGTAGTGGTCCGAGGGCTTCAAGTATTGTTTGGATGTGGATGTCGGTCGCACCAAACAGCTCGTCGACCTGCCGCATTTCTGAGCCAGAAACCTTCGTATACTCACCCTGGTGATAGATGTCTAACATCTCTCGCGCGCGATCGCTACTCAGAAAGAGCCCGTCGGCTCCGATGAACTTCAACGCGTTCCACTCGGCCGGATTATGACTGGCCGTGATTGCAATACCACCGACAGCTTGTTGACGACGAACCATCAATTGAACGGTCGGGACGGGGCACATCCCGATATCCAGAATTCGGCTTCCGCTTGATAATAATCCCGCAACGACTGCCTGCTTAACCATCTCGCCTGAAGTGCGGGGGTCACGTCCAATGACGATTGTGCCGGGACCTACGTAAGTGCCAAACGCCTGTGCGAACCGTGTCAGCAGCGAGGGCGTCAGCGACTCGCCGATCACTCCGCGAACACCGGAGATGCTGATTTTAAGAGTTGGTATTGCTCGCACTAGTTATCACTCAAATCACAGGATCAGTCGATCTCGTACCCAATCAAGCAGGTTTTGAGCGATGGCTGGATCCTTCGCTTCTACGATCACACGAATCATCGACTCCGTGTTCGATGCGCGCACGTGAATCCAACCGTCGCGAAATACGACTTTAATGCCATCCGTTAGATCGGTTTCTAACTCTTCCTCCTCGACGGTCATGCGAAAACTTTGCAGGATCGAATAGAGGCGATTAGGTTCAATGGGAAAGTTATGCTTCCGAATCGTTAGTCGTGGCAACTCTTCGACGAATTTGGCGAATGGCTTATCCATTCGCACCAACCCTTCGAGAATCAGTGCGACTGCGGCGGCGCTGTCGTGAGTCGAATGTATTTCAGGAACAGATACACCTCCACTACCTTCTCCCCCAAGAACCGCTCGGTGGTCAATCATTGCCTCCGAAATGTATCCTTGCCCGACTGGCGTACGTACAACTGCGCTATTATGGCGCTCAGCAATTTGATCGATCGCGCCTGTAGTAGAAACGTTTGTTACGAGAATTCCGGGCTCCACAGCCAGACGAATGTCAGATGCAATGGCAAACGTCAGCTCTTCTGAAAGTGGTTCACCTAGTTCAGTGACAATTCCCAGCCGTTCGCCATCCGCATCGTGAGCAAAACCGATATCGGCCTTTCCGGCTTTTACTATCGCGCTGAGTTGGCCCATCGTCTCAGGTTGCGGTTCTGGACGATGGGGAAAGCTCATAGTTGGATCGTCGTTAATCGCCAATACCTCACATCCGAGCTCTCGCAGCAGTGTCGGTATAAGCTTTGAACAAGCACCGTTGCAACAATCGACGGCCACTTTCAGTCGTCGCCTACTGATCGCTTCGACGTCAAACGCAGCGTCGAGTGACTGAATATGATGTTCGAGCGCGTCACGATATTCGATTTTCGGTTTGATCCTGTCCCAAGTTGCTTTCGCAAACTCGCCCTGGTGAAAAATGTCGAGTAGTTCCTCTCCCTGCATTGAATTCAGATAGATTCCATCACCGCGAACGAATTTCAGGGCGTTCCAATGGGATGGGTTATGTCCGGCCGTGACGGCGATACCGCCATCAGCTTTGAGCCATGGAACGGCCAACTGTAAGGTAGGCGTTGGGCACACACCGAGATCGATAACTTCGCACCCGGCCGCGAGTAGTCCGGCTACTACTGCTGCTCGGACCATTGGTCCAGACGCGCGCGTGTCGCGGCATACGAGAATGCGGCCGGCGTCCAGATAAGTGCCGAAAGCTTGTGCGAAGCCGACTGCGACTTCGGGAGTAAACGTCTCGCCGACAATTCCTCGAACGCCGGTGATGCCGATCTTTAGAGGTTTCACGATGAGTAGGTCAGAGATTGTATATCAACGACTCAATAATCAGCGGCTATCTTTTTCAGAGTTCCGAAGACCCGTTGATGTTGTCCATTGGCTAGGGGCTGTGCAAGCGCAGGATTTTAGCGGTGCGAAGTGGGCCCTTGCACAACGCATGCGCGACACGACTGATGCTGACATAGAACAAGCTTACAACGAAGGCCAGATACTTCGGACGCATCTCATGCGCCCGACCTGGCACTTCGTCGCTCCGGACGACATACGATGGCTCCTACGGTTGACTGCTCCGCGCGTCAACATCGCATGCGGCACAAACTATCGCAAGTTCGAACTCGATGATGGCACCTTTAAAAGATGTAACAAAATCCTAACGTCGGCTTTGAAAGGTGGAAGATACCTGACACGCGCTTCCCCGAAAGATCTTGAACGATTCAGGAATTGCTGCGCACGATTCAGTGCGTTTAGCACATATTCT
>DATBSH010000020.1:0-5774 GCA_036559885.1 Pyrinomonadaceae bacterium | reverse complement strand
GAAGGAATAGCGAGACTTAGGAAAAATCGAGACAGTCACATCGACAGAAGTAAATTTGACCGAATCGGAATCGGACTAAAAGCCCATGAAAAGTCTATAAATTGAGGAAGTTCTCGATAATTTGGCGACCATCGGGATGTTCGTCGTCAAATAACTCCGGATGGAATTGGACCCCGTAAACGCGCCTGCCTTTCTCCTGCATCGCCTGTATGGGGCAGGTCGGGCTGGTTGCCGTTTGGCGGAATCCATCTGGCAGGGCTTTCACTTCGTCACAGTGGTTGTGCCAAACCGTAATTTCCGTTGGAAGTCCTTTGAAGATCCCGTCGCCCGTGTTCTTAACGGGTAGGAATCCACGCTCACGTTTTGCCCCTTCATAGCCCTCACCCGGTTCGATACGCTCCATCAGGCCAACGTCAGCACCATAAGCAAGGGCGATCTGTTGGTGTCCGCCGCAGACACCGAGAATGGGTTGACTAGCGCGTTGAATGACTTCAAACACCCCTGCTAGTGATTCAGGTGAATACTTCTCCCACGGATGACTCTGTCCACTGAGGATGATGTGCGAGGGGCGCAGACTTCGAACGCGTTCAAGCGATACGGTGTGAAATGGTTCGGTGAGGATTTCTAAACCGGGGATAAGGCGACCAAGTACAGCCCGCAATTCGCGCGGGCTGTCACCTTTGCCTTCGATGGTGTTGTCGACTAAATAAACGAGCATAAAGAACTATCCACAGATTATGAGATTACACAGATTATAAAGCTAGGCAGTTAAGTTGAGGAGTTAAGGTTCCGCTGATTAAAGGGCCGATCACACTCAACTCAGCTGATTTAGCTCTGAATCTGTGTAATCTGTGGATACTCTTCACTTCAGACAATAAAGCTTTCCGTTGAAGGCGCCGATAAATATCTTACCGTCCAGGACTGCCGGTGTTGAGTTGACGTTATCACCAATCTTCAATTCGCTAATCAGACTACCGTCGTCTGCTGAGATCATGTAAAGCCATCCGGCTTTGTCGCCAAATACAAGACGGCCGTCTACGAGTGGCGCAGTTCCCCAAATTGGTGCGCGTGCGCGGTGACGCCAGGCTACTTCGCCGGTGTCAGCCTTAAACGCATACATGTAGCTATTGCTGGAGCCGATATGAACCCGGTTATTGGCGACAATCGGACTGGCCCAAAACCCGCTCTTCTCTTTCGTGGTTCCGCCCGTTGCCTGATACTTCCAGACGAGCTCACCATTTGATTGTCGGAAGCAATAGACGACGCCATTCTCAGCTGCCGTATATACGAATCCATTTGCGACGGCTGGCGTTGAATCCGAGTCAGCGCCAATCCGAGCCTTCCATATAACTGATCCGTCGATCAGGTTAAGGCAGTACAAGTCGCTGCGCTCGGTCCCCACATAAATCCGTCCATCGACTACTGTGAAGCTTCCTTCTATTGAGCCAAGCCGTTCGGTCTTGTAGATGAGAGAACCGTCATCAAGGTTCAAACAATAGAAGAAGCCGTCTTCACCACCAAAGTAAACGCGCCGATCGATTACGGCGGAAGAGCAGTCGACTTCAAAACCGGTTTTGTATTTCCAGATCAGCGTTCCATCCTTGCGGTTAAGACAATAGACGTAGTGATCAAGACCGCTGGCAATTATGCGATCTCCGGCGAGCGTCGGCGTCGCCTTTAGACTGTCTTCACCCTTGAACTTCCAAACAAGAGTCCCGTCTTTGATATTGAGGCAGTACACATTTCCATCAGCTGATCCGAAATAAACACGACTTTCGTCCACCGAAGGTTGGCCGGGCCAGCTCGTGCCGCCCCACGGATCTTCGTGGAGCCGGCCAGAAATCAGCTTCGTCTCAAATTCCCAAACAATCTGTAGCGGAGCCTTTGACCAGGGCCCTGTTCCGTAAAAACTTCGCGAAGCGCTGCCGAGCCACATCGAAACAGTGGTTGGCGCAGCTGCTCCAGGAGGTTTAGCAGACTTTGCTTCAGTCTCTTTGATGATTTTGCCGCCGCAGCTCGGAAAGCATGCTAAGGCGCACAGCAGCAACCCCAGGGTCGGGCCAGTTTTAAAAGGAGAATTCATTAGGGGAATACCTGTAGCCGGAGCTGAGTCTGTTGGTAAGTTCTACGTATTCAAATTCATGCCAACCACTGGCCGCTATAGACTACTTCAGCCGTTCCCACGATCACAACTTCACCGTCGTCTCGCCACTCAATCTTCACCTCTCCGCCTGGCATGACAACGGTCACCTTTCGTTCGACCCTTTCATTGACCATCGCGGCCACAGCGGCTGCACAGGAACAGGAACCAGAAGCTGTAGTTTCTCCTACGCCTCTCTCCCAAATACGCAGCTCGAGCGTTTTTCGGTCGTGCACTCGAGCGAATACAACATTGGTGCGGTCTGGGAATAGTTCGTGGTTCTCAATCAAGCTGCCCACGCGTCGCCAATCAAGATCATTGAAATCGTTGACGAAGATGCAGCAGTTAGGATTTCCCATTTGGAGGGCCGTGATTGGAAAGGCGTCGCCGTTGACCTCCAGCGGGTAGTCGACCACCTTTTGGAGAGGCGGTTTGATTGACATCGGAATCGATCGTGTATCGAATTTCGGTTGGCCCAGTTCTGATTCAAAAACGTATTTGCCCCTACCGAGTTTTTGTTTCAGAAAGTATCTCTTTAAACCCGATCGAGTGTTCAGGCGCAGTTGATGTCCTGACCAGAGGCGCTTGAAGTAAAGGTACGCTGCCGCGCAACGAGTGCCGTTTCCGGATAAGGCTGCTTCGCTGCCGTCTGGATTGAAGATGCGAACACGAAAATCCGCAGTTTCCGTCTCCGACTTGCTGACGACTGCAATACCGTCACCGCCCGCGCCGTAGTGGCGGCTGCAGATACGCCGAGCAAATTCATTAAGGTCGTCGATCTCGTTTAAATCCTTTGGCTCGATAACGAGGTAATCGTTACCAAGACCGTGGAATTTTGTGAAATGAATTGGCATGTTAAAGGATTGCCGGTCTGGTGTTCGATACGCTTTAGCTTGTCGGTGTGACGCGTTACATGCGACTTCTTTCAGGAAACGCGCCGCGGTGACAATTAGGGATTCCTGAAAGAAGTTGAATCTAACGCATCACAACGACAAGCTAAAGCGTATCGGACATCCGGTACTCACGTCGCTGCCGCTGTCATTTTGCGGAACATCTCAGTCAAAGCTGGTTCGACATTTAATAGTCGTTCGTACACTGTGAACTGTCCGCGGTGATACATCTCATGGCTCATGCCGAACATCAGGAAGGAGAGTTTCGAGAGTGGCCTTCCATCTAGTCCAGTCATCGTCTCGTTTAGCCCATCAGCGTGAGATGTAATAGTCTTCTCAGCCTCATCCATCGAACTTCGCATCAACTCGATCAATTGGTTCTTGTCGGTGACACCGTCGGAGCCTTCGGCGTACGCTTTAGCATGTTCCGAGAACGGCCGTCGCAAGAGGTTTGTGTCAGGGCGACAGGTTTCGCCTACGAAAAATTTTTGCGCCCCGATAACGTGTTGTACTAACTCCGCAACCGTGCGCGTTTCAGGGGTTGGTTGGAATGTGAACTTGTCTTCCGGGATGCGCTCAATTTCCGTAATAAAACCTGACCGCGCGTTTTTCCAATGACCAAGTAGAATTTCAACTGACATGGGGTCCGCTCCTTTTGGAATTGGGTAATTACGATGATCGCCTTCGGATTTCGTCGCTATCCTGAATTTTCAAACCACAAAAATACAAGAATCAGCGCAGGCATTTAACGCGGTTCTCTTGCGGCTTAAACGTATGTCCGGTTTTTCTCTACTCACCTCTTTGCCTTCGCGTCTTTGCGGGAACCGGTTTCAATTTGGCACAACTGTTCGACCGGCAAACGAAGCCAACAACACTCCGATTGGGTCTATGCACACCGTGCGTGGCTCAACGTCTGAGGGATAGTTGTTGACCATAATGGTGAATACAAGCCTTTCGCCAGCCGCAGTCGTTACATAACCTCCCAGACTCGCAGCAGAGCTAAGCGAACCAGTCTTTGCGCGCAAGTTGTTCTCAGCGACGGTGCCCTTGAATCGATTTCTAAGTGTGCCGTCAACGCCGGCGATAGGCAGCGCGTCACGAAACACGTCTGCGTAACGATGGCGACTCATGTAGGTGAGCAACTGAACAGTCGAGTCAGCCGTGACCATATCGTTCCGCGAAAGACCAGAGCCGTCGTTCAAATCCAATGACTCCGGTCTGATGCCGACAGTTTTCAGGAAGCTCTTTACGACTTCCACACCACGATCTTCCGACGTTTGTCGAAGTTCGATCGGCGCACTCTGGCTAGATCGTTCAGAGCTTTGATCACCTGAACTGTCCGAAGATGGATTAGCCGGCGGCAGCATGTTTCCGAGTGTTCGTAGGATAAGTTCCGTGTAAAGATTCTGGCTTGGCTTTAATGTTTGCGCCGCTATGAGACTGAAAGGAGCTGATTGATGCGTGGCGATCTCTATCGGCGCGCTGAACGGTGGAACATTGCTGAGACGTGTTAGCTGTACGGGATCAAATGCTGGTCCGCCGATCGGAGCTGGGATAGTGCGCGAACGACCTTTGATTGTCACGCCTTTCTGTGCCAGCGACGAGCGCAACAAGTAAACCAACAGCATTGCTGGATGTGAGATGCCAATGCCGCCGGTATATCCTCGATCATCCAACGGGATACTGCCTTTTATCTGAACCGTGTCCTTGCCCAGCCCTCGATGTATCAAGATCTGTCTGCGAGAGCCCGCTGCACCGGTAGTGACTTCGTTGACGATCGTGAGCAATGGGTCAGGCGGTCCGGTCGTGATAACCGCGGGCTTACCGACCTGTGGGCCGGGCTTGACGAACAAGTCGAGCGCGTTGTCGTTCACCGTGAGCGCACTGACTTCCGCGCCGTAGTACCAGGTGAGATCCTCCCACTCCCAGCCTGAACCATACTGTTGGCCAGTGAAGTAACTTTCGTCACCGACCAGGTCTCCTTCTACGCGCTTAACACCGGCAGCCACGATCTTGTCAGCCAGATCATTAATCCCCTTGAAGTAGTCGCCGTTATTAAAGCGCGCGGCTAGTGAGGGATCTCCGCGGCCAAACACGATCAAATCACCCCGCACGACACCTGAGCTGTCAGGTTTAGTTGGCGCATACACCGACGTTGTAAAACGGAAGTCTGGCGTAAGCCGATCGAGCGCGGTGGCCACGGTATAGAGCTTCATATTTGAAGCTGGCCGAAGAAGTTTCGTTGAATTCTCCTCGAACAACACACGACCGGTATCGAGTGAAACGACCTTGATGCCGATCATCGCCGGCGAGAGCTCGGGTCTGCGGAGAATCTCTGTAATACGGTTTTGTAACTCCGCGACTGTCTTCGTCGGATTCGCCGTTTTGAATTTTGTTTCAACTGCCGCGGCGGGGGTAGGCGAAGAAGTTGGAGCAGATATTGGTGAAGCTGGAGGTGAAGGCGAGGCGAGAGCAGTGGGCGAAGGTGTCGCAACCGGTGCGCTTCTTCGATCTCGTTGCGCAGTTGCGGTGAGTTTGGCGACCGGGATCGTCACGACGACGACCAGCGTCACCAACAGTGTAATGAACTTCTTATGCTTCACGTGCCACAAATCTTTCTATCTCTCCCCGTCTCAATTCGTCGGATCAAGTACCATTTGTCTTAGTGTAGGTGCGAAGCTGTGATTCAAGCGGCGCAAAATTGTAGGGAAGGGTCGCTTGCCCCGCCTCAACTTCGAACTGAC
>DATBSH010000019.1:0-8084 GCA_036559885.1 Pyrinomonadaceae bacterium | reverse complement strand
GTGCCCGACCCTGTAAGGGTCGAAGATGCAATCAAGTTTGACCCTTTCAGGGTCAGAATACACGCGGCTCGCAATCCGTGGGCGTCGCGCAAGCGCTCGCCCACGGCTATTAACTAGAATCCCTTCGGGATTCAAAACGATCGAGAGAAAAGTGACTGATGCGCTTATCGCGACTCGTTAAAAGAAGTCTCTCTTATTACTGGCGCACAAATCTCGTTGTTGTACTTGGTGTAGCCGTTGCCGTTGCTGTTTTAGCAGGCGCGTTGCTCGTAGGCGATTCTGTCCGGGCGAGTCTTCGTGATCTTGTTATTCAGAGATTGGGTCAAACGAGTTTCGTCGTCACATCCAATAGTTTCGTTCGCGATCAGCTCGCGGCTGATATCCAAAACGATCCCGAATTCGCTTCCGCCGGGTTTCTAACCGCGTGCCCGTTAATCTCACTGCAAGGCGCAATCACTCACGAAGCCAGTAAACGGGTCGCGTCTACTGTGAAAGTCTACGGAGTCGACGACCGTTTTTGGAAATTCAATGGCCAGGAACGGACGGCACCACAAAACCGAGGCGTGTTTGTGAGCCGGAGCCTTGCGACAGAACTAGCAACCAATCCTGGCGACGCGATGCTTTTGCAGATCGAGAAACCTTCCGACATTCCTCTGGAGTCCTTGCACAGCAACAAGGAGAACCTGGGCAAGACGGTTCGATTAACCGTCGCGGAAGTTCTCAATGCAGAGGCGCTCGGAGATTTTACAATTCAACCTCAGCAGACCGGTGTGCGCGCAGTGTTTATCTCCCTGAAGTTTATTCAGCGCGAGCTCGAGGAACCTGAGAAAGTCAATCTAATCCTCATCTCACAGAGTAGGAACCGAAGAGACTCGATCAGTACCGACGCACTAACGAAGATCGTCCGGCAGCGGCACACGATCGAAGACCTTGGAATTAAAGTTCGCACCATTACACGCGACGACTCGACTGCTCTGTCACTAGAACATGACAGCAGAATGATCAATGCGTCGTTAGCGAGTGCCACAGAACAAACCGCGAATTCACTATCCCTCCGGTTCACCGGCGTATTCTCGTATCTTGCCAACAGTATTAGTTCAAACGGCAAGTCAATTCCCTATTCGCTTATTACTGCCGTCGATGAACATGCCTTCCAGGATCTGCTCGGCAATGATAGTGAGACTTTCCCATCGGGAAATGGTCTGCCTCCAATCATCCTCAATGAGTGGGCGGCGACGGATCTCGGTGCGAAAAAAGGTGATCGGATTTCTTTGGACTATTATTTCTGGCAGGAAGGCGGACGGCTTGAGACTCGAACGGAGAACTTCACCTTAGCCGCCGTAGTACCGATTACAGGTCTGGCAGCTGATAGGGATCTGGTTCCGGAGTATCCGGGCATTACTGGCTCGGAGAATTTGTCTGACTGGGATCCTCCCTTTCCGATCGACCTCAAACGTGTTCGACCGAAGGATGAAGATTATTGGCACCAGTACCGCACAACACCAAAAGCATTCATACCGCTCAAGGTTGGGCAGGGACTCTGGCAGTCTCGGTTCGGCACCATGACCTCGGTTCGATTGTCGTCCACGAGTGCGCCCGCGACTAATTTAGCCAATCGTGTTGAAGAGCAACTGAAATCAGTCGTTGATCCAGCAACAATGGGCGTAGCTGTGCTTCCCGTCAGACAGCAAAGCTTGGAAGCATCGCGCGGAGCAACTGACTTTGGCGAGTACTTTCTCTATTTCAGTTTCTTTCTTGTTGCCTCGGCTCTATTACTCACCTCCCTTTTCTTCAAGCTTGGTATCGAGCAACGGGTTCGTGAGATTGGGACCTTGCGGGCAATGGGATTTGGGCCACCAGTTATTCGCCGATTGTTCTTAATCGAAGGGTTGTTTCTCACATTGATCGGAAGTGTAATCGGGCTGCTGCTGGCAATCGCGTATGCTCAGCTAATGATGGTTGGCCTCGGTACGTGGTGGGTCGGTGCCGTTGGCACGACCTCATTGAGATTGCACATATCGCCGGCGTCTATTGCTATCGGCGCGGTGGGCGGTATCATTGCCGCTCTTGTTTGCGTCGCGATCAGCTTGCGTGGCCTTAGGAAATATTCAACTCGCGGCCTTCTAACAGGGAGTATTGCCGCTTCCGAAAAGCTCGAGAGAACCTCAAGACGTCTGATATCGTCACTTCGCCTTGCCGTAATCTTCACGTTGTTTGGTCTATCTCTTGTGCTTGCCGCAGCCGTTCATCTGGTTGGCCAGGCTGCTGGATTCTTTGCCGGCGGAACTCTCTTACTCGCTGCACTGCTGTGTTATCAATTGGCTTGGCTCCGCCAACGGCGGCTAGCTTCGCTAGCATCGAGAGGATGGTGGCCGATCGGACGCTTAGGATTCAGAAATACAACCTATCGACCGAGCCGAAGCATTCTCTGTATCGCTCTCATCGCTTCGGCTGTGTTCATCATCGTGGCCGTCGATTCTTTTCGTCACCACAGTGGAACAGCCACATTAGAACGCCACTCAGGAACTGGCGGTTTCCCATTACTCGCGGAATCGGTCGTACCATTGGTCCACGATCCAAACTCCCGCGAGGGACAACAAGCGCTGAATCTAACAAGCGAAGCCGGAGACACCTCACTCGCTGGTCTAAGTCTTACGCGTTTTCGGGTTCAACCAGGTGACGACGCAAGTTGCCTTAATCTATTTCAGCCACGGAATCCAAAAATCATTGCCCCTACTGATGACTTCATAAAAGCTAATCGGTTTGCCTTTCAAAACACACTCGCTTCAACTAGTGATGAAACTGCTAACCCGTGGCTTCTTTTGAATCGTGATTTGCCGGACGGCGCTGTGCCAGTAATCGCAGATGCGAATTCGCTGACATACGTGTTGCATTTGAAATTGGGAGACGATTTCATTCTTCAGCGAGCCGATCATCCTATTCGGCTTCGAGTTGTTGCAGCTTTATCAGACAGCTTGTTTCAGAGCGAGTTGCTGATGTCGGAAAAAAACTTCACTCGCTTATTTCCGGACCAGCAAGGTTACCGGTTTTTCCTGATCGATTCGACTACGAAACCAGACCAAGCCGTAGCGGCCGCGCTTGAGGAGCGACTTGCGGATTATGGCTTCGATGTTCAGTCGACATCCGAGCGACTCGAAAATTTTCATCGCGTCGAGAATACCTACTTATCTACGTTTCAAATGCTCGGAGGCTTGGGTTTAATCCTGGGGACGTTTGGCCTTGCCGCGGTCCTATTACGAAACGTGTTGGAGCGTCGGCGTGAGCTCGCCTTGATGCGTGCTGTAGGTTATAACTCGGGACATTTCACAGTGATGATCATCGCTGAGAACGCGCTTCTTCTTTTTGCGGGAGTTGTTACGGGAGCTCTGTGTGCGCTATTGGCGATTGTGCCGGTGCTTCTCACACGCCAAGGTCAATTCTCAAACCTTTCGCTGGGCTTGTTGTTGCTTGCAGTATTAATATCAGGCCTTATTGCATCCATTGTTGCAACGTGGGCAGCGGTCAGAACTCCGCTGTTGCCGGCTCTGAGAGCTGAGTGATTGAGCGTCGAGCATGTTCCGCAATTAAGGTGCACTCGTATTGTGAGAACTAACAGACGCAAAGTTTAGAGGCTCAATGTTCGGCAATTTGCAAGGTTTAGAAAGGCGGCTCGCATTGCCGACACTCAACTACAGAACGGGAGCGAAGCGACCGCTTTCAACTAACCAAGCATTCAAGGCACATTGAAAGCGGTCGCTTCGCTCCCGTTCTAGTTGAGTCTCTATCCGCGACACTCGCACAAGTCAACGTACAACTTTGTAACTGACCGCATTTGTCCGAAAAGGCATTGGAGATGAAATGAGAGTTCGTTGCATTCGTTCGGTATTCTCAATCGTTGTGCTCCTGATTGTTTCCTTTCCTTTATTCGCTCAATCTGAATGGCCTCAGTGGGGTGGGCCCACCAGAAACTTCGTTGTGAAGTCAGCAGGCATTGCACCTACCTGGCCTGATACTGGACCGCGTCAACTTTGGAAACGACCGCTGGGACGCGGCCATTCGGCGATCGTCGCGGATCGCGATCGCCTCTACACGATGTACAGTGTCGGCGATGAAGAAGTTGTAATTGCATTAGCGGCCGACACGGGCAAGACGATTTGGGAGCACAAGTATCCAGCGCCAACAAGCGGCATGAATTATGACCAGGGCTATGGACCTCATTCGACTCCGCTACTTACGGGGAATCGAATTTTTTCCGTCGGTGCCACAGGTAAACTCTATGCCCTCGATAAGCAAACCGGGAAGGTGATTTGGTTTCACGATCTCTGGACCGAATACAACGGCACAAAGATGGGTCGTGGCTATGCTTGCAGTCCCATTGCGTACAAAGACACGATCATTCTGACACTCGGCGGCCCCGGCCAGGCAGTCATTGCTTTCAAACAATCAGACGGCAGTGTGGCGTGGAAGAATCAGACGCTTGATATGTCGCCCTCCTCACCAATCCTCGTCAACGTAAGCGGTGAAGATCAGCTGGTTCTTTTCATGGGGAAGCAGATCGTTGGACTTAATCCTAACAACGGCGAGCTCCTCTGGTCTCACGGCCACGTTACAGAATGGGGTCTCAACATCAGCTTGCCGGTTTGGGGTGAAGATAATCTTCTGTTCGTTTCTTCGGCCTACAGCGGCGGAAGCCGAGTCCTAAAGTTAACAAGAGCCGATGGCAAGACCACGGTTGAAGAGCTTTGGTTTAATCGACGCTTCCGTGTCCACCACGGCACGGTGGTTCGAATAGGCGATTACGTTTATGCGTCCAGCGGCGATTTTGGTCCCGCGCCATTCACGGCTGTTAATATCAAAACAGGCGAAATCGCTTTTCAAGATCGCACTTTCCCAAAAACAACGTTTCTTTACGTTGATGGCAAGCTGATCATGCTTGATGAGGATGGCACTCTCGCGCTCGCGACCGTGTCTCCGACGGGATTGAAAGTGATCTCAAAGACTGCTCTAATGCAAAACCTTGCCTGGACCGTCCCGACACTCGTGGGAACAAAGCTCTACGTGCGCGACCGGCAGACGATAACAGCGGTAGACTTGCGATAGTCCAGGACAGACAGCTTATCTGCTGATCGGAGGACGACATGAAGTTGCGAATCGCTCAACTCACGGCGGCTTTAGTACTCCTGACTTCAGTTGTTTATGCCGACAACTGGCCACAATGGCGCGGTCCTAATCTCAACGGCGTCAGCAATGAAAAGAACCTACCCGTTCGCTGGTCACCTGACGAGAACATCGTATGGAAGGTGGCGCTGCCGAGTTGGAGTGGCTCAACTCCGATCATTTGGCGCGATCTTATTTTCCTTAACGTTGCTGATGGCGACAATCTCGAGCTCTGGTGCATTGATCGTAAGAAGGCAGCGGTAAGTTGGAAAAGACCGCTAGCTGGTGGGAATGTAAAGATGCGAAAGCAGAACATGTCGTCGCCCTCACCAGTTACGGATGGTCGAAACGTGTTCGTGATGACGGGCACGGGAGTTCTCAAAGCATTCGATTTCGCTGGTAAAGAACTCTGGGCACGTGACATTCAGAAGGATTACGGTCCGTTTGGCCTGAATTGGGGATATGCGTCATCGCCCCTTTTGCTGGACGATTCGCTTTACGTTCAAGTCCTCCATGGAATGAAGACTGACGACCCTTCCTACTTACTTCGAATCGAAAAGAAGACTGGAAAGACCTTATGGAGAGTTGAACGATCAACGGCGGCGATTCGTGAGTCGCCCGACTCCTACACGACGCCTGGTCTTTTGCGCTACGGCAAAAACGTTGAGATCGTCATCACCGGTGGTGACTGTGTAACAGGACATGATCCTGCGACAGGTCGTGAGTTGTGGCGTGCTAACGGTCTGAATCCCGACAACAATCCAAATTACCGCATCGTCGCCTCCCCAGTCGTCTTCAACGATATTATTTATGCTCCAACCCGAGTACGGCCGCTGCTGGCTTTGAGAGCAGGCGGTCGCGGGGATATCACCTCTTCCCATCTGCTTTGGTCAACAGTAAATGGACCTGACGTACCAACACCAGTGACTGATGGAAAGTACTTTTACGTAGTTAATGACCGCGGAATCGTTTGGTGTCTTGATGCAAAAACAGGCGCGGAGATTTATGGGCAGCAACGACTCAAACCTGGAACATACAGCGGATCGCCTGTTCTTGCCGACGACAAGATCTACGTAACAAATGAAGATGGATTTACCTCGGTGATTAAAGCGGGCCCGAAGTTTGAGGTGTTGGCTGAGAACCCCCTGAACGACTACTGTCTCAGTTCGCCGGCGATTTCAGACGGGCAGCTCTTTATTCGTACCGCCCAAACCCTGTTCTGTATTGGGAATAAAACAACCAGTAGTCCTTCACAAAGATGAGACGGTTAGATCAACGCTTTGGTGTACGGCGACTTGTCGCCGCTTTGGTCTGCGGCAACTTGCTGCCGGCGCCTAGAAGCTGCGACAAGTCGCAGCGAACCAAAGCGGTGACAAGTCACCGCACTCCAAAATGGGCGCTTCGAGCCTATTGCGTTGTCATCATCGGCGCCTGTTTTAGTTGTACCAGTTTTGCGCAAACAAACTGGCCTCAGTGGCGCGGAGTAAACGGTAGTGGTATTTCGTCTGAAACTGGTCTACCGACAGAATGGAACGATTCAAAAAATATTCGCTGGAAAGCTGCCATACCAGGTCGCGGCCATTCATCTCCGATCGTGTGGGGCAATCGAATTTTCCTCACCACTTCGATTGAAGGTCCGGTTGTCCCAGGGGCGGAAGCAGTCCGTCACTACCACAAAGGACAAGAATATCTTCATCCCGACAGCGTCGGTGCCGACCACAGCTACATGATGAAACTGTTTTGTTTGGATCTCGAATCCGGAAAAATGATTTGGGAGAAGACCGTTTACGAAGGAACCGTTTACGACAATCGACATCGTAAGAACACATATGCCTCATCGACTCCCGTGACTGACGGTCGCTTCATCTATCTTTCGTTTGAAGCCGAAGGAATCTACTGTTACGACTTTGATGGCAAGCGAATATGGAAGAGTTCCCTGGGAAAGATCGCCAAAGGAGGAATGGGGCCAGGAACATCTCCTGTGCTTTACGAGAATCTGATCATCCTGCAATGCGATCAGGAATATGGTGAAGGAAGTTTCATCGCAGCAGTCGATAAGAAGAGCGGGAAAGAGGTTTGGCGTGTCGCGCGAGATCAGCGTCGTAGTTGGGCCACGCCGCTATTGATTCAAACGAGCCAGCGCACTGAGTTAGTGACCAGCGGTCCCAATAAGATCATTTCTTACGATCCAGCGACCGGACGTGAATGGTGGAACGCACCCGGCGTTGTTAGTAATCCAATCCCGAGTCCTGTGGCGGGACGAGGGTTGGTTTTTGTCACGGCTGGAAGCGATGCGAAGCGCGCGTACGCGATTCGGCTGGGTGGGTCAGGAGACTTAACGGGCTCTTCTAATGTCGTGTGGAGCTATGACAAAGGAACTGCGTATGTACCTTCACCGATTCTGTACAACGAATATCTGTATCTACTAACGGATGCTGGTGCGATTACTTGTATCGAAGCGGCAACGGGTAAGGTCGTATATCAGGCGCGAATTCCAATTGCTACTAAGTTTACTGCCTCACCGGTAGCCTATGAAGGAAAGATATTGTTCGTTAGTGAGGATGGTGACAGCTTCATCCTCAAGGCTGGGCCAGTTCCGGAGATACTCAATGCGAATGGCCTTGGTGAACCTGTTTATGCCTCGCCGGCAATAGTTCCTGGAAGAATCCTTATCCGTGGGGCAAGTAATTTGTACTGCATTTCGAATGGTAATTCGAAGTAAAAGACACTGCAGCTGCAGTGTGAAATCAGTATGGCGAAGCATCGCAGTAGGGTTACGTGCGAAGCCATAATTCAAGCTGCGGAAAATTGCAGCTTGAATCGCTCATCACACTGAAGCTTCAGTCCCACAATTCAAGATCACATAGATTTCAGGTTGGGAAGGGTGGCTTGCAAGCATAAGTTCGTGCCTGGAGAGATTCAACTAC